>NZ_FMYP01000001.1:30085-185519 GCF_900096565.1 Williamwhitmania taraxaci | reverse complement strand
GGTTTTGCCTTAAACGTCTTATAGTAATGGTCTGCACCATGCTTTTTCACCAAGCTGCTGACATTAATGGCATCGATTAAGTTGATGGCTTGTTTGAAAATCGGCTGTCCGACTAATTTTATTTCTGTATTTTTGCCCATGTTGTGTTTTTTTTCGCAAAACAAATCTACAACATCGGGGTGAAACCTTCGGGGAGTAGCCCCTTATTTTTATTCAACTAACGTTTCAACTGGAATCTTTTTGTCGGACAGTAGTGATAGAAAATATTGATTGCCGTAAAAGAGCGGTTTTACTTCGGCAATGAAATTAGTTCCTTCGATAGCCAATTTAGTAGTGGCCGCAGAACGGGCGATGATAAGTTTTCCACGTTCTTCCTCTGGGGTTTCCATCGTTATACCACCCAATATTTTCTCTGTAACATCCTCCATTCGGACAAGAAATTTTACAGAAAGATTGGGATTAGACAACTCCTCTCGCTTGGACATAGCCCAAAATCCATCCTCCAGATAGTTATGTTCAAGGCTACTATGCTCCTGAATTTGCCTATAACCACAATGATGGTTGGTAATAATTAACCCTTCATCCGAAATAACTTCTCCGGTGCATCCTCCCCCAAACTGAACAATAGCATCCTTAAGGCTATTATGGTTGATGCTATAAATATCTTCGGCCTTTAACTTAAAGCCACTTGCCTTCATCTCTTTCATCTTTTGCTTACCCACTAAAAGTGGTAACCACATTCCTTCGTCGGCTCTAAGGTTGCCAAAGATGATAAAAAGTGCTAATACACCAATAACTATTCTCTTCATTATCTAGAATTTAACGATTTTACAAATGCCTCCAATTCAACGTATAACCGTTGAACGGGAAGGCCCATAACGTTGAAGTAAGAACCTTCTATAGACTCTACGCCAGCGTATCCAATCCACTCCTGTATACCATAGGCACCAGCCTTGTCGAGAGGGCGAAATTTCTCCACATAATATTCAATCTCCTCTTGGGTAAGATCTCTAAACCGAACCTTCGTATCTACCGAAAAAACATGCATGCGATCTTTATTTACAAGAGAAACCGCGGTTATAACCACATGTTCCTTTCCTGAAAGCATACTGAGCATCTCCTTGGCATTCTGAAGCGACGATGGTTTACCCAACAATTTATTGTCGCATATTACCACCGTATCGGAAGTAATAAGTATATCTCTGGGCGTGAGCAAAGTCAAGTAAGCTTGGGCTTTCTTTTGAGCAAGATAACCTGCAACCTCCTTAATCGGAGAATCAATTGGATAATCCTCTTCTACCTCAATAAGAGGTGGAACTGTAAAAAACAAATCGAGTTCCGCAAGAAGCATCTGTCTCCTTGGAGAGGCTGATGCCAGTAGAAGCGTATAGGGCTTTAGTATTTCTTTGAGCATTAAGATGCTAATATTTCGAATTTTACAATAATGAAAAAGCAGAGTGAGTATAAGATTCCAAAAAGCATGATAAGCTTAGCTAGCCGGCTTATTTTACTGAAATCGGTTTTAGAGTTGGCCTTAAAAACCAACCACATCATCCACAGCGAAGGAATGAAAACTAAAAGCGACAGGTAACCAAGCGACAGGTAATCGACACTCCCCGTAGGAAGATAAAGAAGTTTTGTAACAAAGAGGTAAATGAGGAAAATGGCGTTCATACCGATAAGAAGAAAGACTACGGTTTTTGCACTTTTCATTCCAAAAGCAAGCGGTAGCGAGTTCCGCCCAACTACTGCATCTCCCTCGAAATCTTCCATATCCTTAACTATCTCACGAATAAGAGTTAGGAGAAATGCAAAAAAGGAGAATCCACCAACCCAATAGGTAAGAACATTAAAATTCAAACCTAGTTCCTTAAGTTCTGGTAGATAATCGGCATATAAAAGGGGTAACTCGAAAACTACCACCATGAATGGAACTAAAGCAGTGAGAATGGCAACCAAAATATTTCCAGTAAGAAGTTGCCGCTTATAGGTTGTGGAGTAAAACCATAACAAACCTGTGGCTAAGGGAAAAATAAGCCACAATCCCAAAATATGCACACTATATGCAACGTATCCACCAGCCAAAATACCAATGGAATTCAAGATAAAGTGGAGTGCTATACTCTCTCTTCGTGTAACCTGATGAATCACCATTGGCCTAGTTGGCTTATTGATGGCATCAACTTTAATATCAAAGTAATCGTTGATTACATATCCTGCACCAGCAATGCAGACTGTTGCTAACACCAGCATTGCAAATGCCATAGAAGAAAGTTGCAGCGAGAAGCCCATTGCTGCAAGAATAGGATCCATTACCAGATAGCGCATGGCAAGCTGAGTAATGACTATAATAATAAGATTTTGCCAACGAACAAGCCCCAAAAAGGGCACAATTGCTCCAACCCGAAATTTTCTATACATGAGGCCAATGGTTTTGAAGACGTAAAACTTGTTCAATAACGTCCCGCACGCAGCCTTCGCCACCCTTAAATGGAGAGACATACTTTACAATACCCTTAATTTGAGCAACGGCATCAGAAGGACAGCACGACATGCCAACTTTCTGCAAAACCTCATAGTCGGGCAAATCGTCACCCATATAAAGGATATCTTCGGGTGCGAGGGAATGTTTGGAATGAAAATCGAGCAAATCGTTCATTTTATCCTGAGAACCTAAATAAATATCGGTTATTCCTAGACCTTGAAATCGAGCACGTAGGCTCTCCGATTTACCGCCTGAAATAATGGCAACAGGAAAACCCATTTTAATGGCCAGCTGAACCGCATATCCATCCCGCATATGGGAAGTCCGCAGCATCTCACCACTCGGGTGCAAGAACACCTTTCCATCGGTAAAAACGCCATCCACATCAAAGGCAAAAGCCTTTACCTTTTTAAGCTCGTCTTTGAAAAATTTACTCATTATTTCTTGGTATCGTTATAATTTCGGAGTTTGGTCTTCGCTATTATACTATCGGAAAACACACCATATAGTTTCTGTAGTTCTGGCAAATTTGCAAGCATTTTCAAATGCGTTTCAACCACAGAAGTATCGAGTCTACTGGCAGGTCCAGTTTGGGATAAACTTGGCGAAACTTCAAACGCTTTTTTTACGGTTTCGGCCATCAATGGTTGGAGCAAATGTAACGAAAACCCATTGGCCTCCATCCATTCGTCCCCTAATTCCAAGAGATAATTAGTGAAATTATTGGCTATAACGCCAGCTAGATGAATATTTCGGCGTTGCTCAGAATTAATCGCAATCACATTGGTAGTGATAGTAGATGCTAGAGTAGTAATGATAGATAGGGATTGCTCGGTAGCAGCCTCCACAAAAATGGGAACATTGTCCAAGGAGACAACCCTTCCTCGAGTAAAAGTTTGCAACGGATACAGAACACCCGCATTAGGAAAGAGTGCTGAGAGGGAATTAAGGTAAACACTCCCTGATGAGTGTATTACAAAAGCGTTGGGCGGAAACGAAATAGATTTCGCTACCGATTCAATCACCCGGTCGGGAAGCGCAAGAAAGTAAAAGTCGGCATGCGCTATATCCTTAAATGAGGTTGCATGGGTTGCACCCATTTTTTTGGCCAAGGCTTGGCCGTTGAGGATGTTTGGGCTAACAATTTGGATAACACGAATGCCAGCAGCATGAAGAGCAACGCTCAAACTCCAAGCAAGCCCCCCTGCTCCAATAAAGACAACTGATTTTCCTTGGATATTCGACATAAAAAATCCCTAAATGCAGTAAATTTAGGGAATTTTATGGTGTATACAAACTAGCCCAACTTACAAGTCTTTGCGTGCCTCCTTTATTTTAGCACATGCTTCATAGTTTTCGGCTTGAATGTAGAAGTTTATGAGTTTAGAAAAGAACTCCTCATCTTCCCAAAAAAGGTGATGCTCGTTGTAAACAGATTTTCCTTTAATTACATTCTCAAAGAAGATATTTCTATCATACGCTACATCATCGAATTGATCATCATCCTCATCAATAAATTCATCCTCGTCGGAATCGTCTCCAATATAAGGATTAACGGAATCGTCCACTTCGGAATCTTTTGCAGATGCAGCATTAGCCGAATTAGATTCGTTTTCCTCGCCTGAATGCAGAGAATTCTCAAAGATCTCACCGTAAAAGCGAATATAATCCAAGATATTAAGTTGAATAGCGAGCGCAATTTTATTCTCTTCGAGCAGTTTCCTGTTTTTAGCAAAAAGAACTTCAAGATCCTTTGACCGCTTATCCGAAACAGGTTCTTTAAGCAGCAGCCGAATTTTTTGTTCCGTGGCGCGAATTGAAGTTAGATTGGCATCTACACGCCTTCTCATCGCCTCTACCACTGACATCATTTGCTCTTTCATTTCCATTAGATTTATCAAACAACAACAATATATACAATCAATTCGAAAAAAGGTTGACAAGCAATTGACCAATTGCAATATTTCGTTGGTTAAATATATAAAAAAAGCCCGGAGCAACCGGGCTTTTTCCTATTTATTCAGTCATTTTAAAATGACCAATATCTTTTAGTTCAAAATTCTTAATATAAACGGCTTTATCTCGGTTCTGACCCTCACCTTTGCGTACAAAGATTTCGGCAGAATTAAGAAAGAGTTCTTCCCTAGTTGAATCCAGTAAGAGTAAGAATCCGAGAATAATGTTTCCGGCCATTTCTACAAGCCTACGTGCGTGGAAGTCGAGATATTCAGCATCATTCACTTCTATAACCCTAGCTGAAGTTTGAGCATACTCTTCGGTCATTTCAACCAAAGTACGACGCAAATGCTCACGATCTGGAGCAATCTCAGTTTGAGCGTAAGCCTTCATTTGGCTCAAGTAAACACCCGTGGTAACACCCTTAATCGCAGCAACAACTTGAAGTTGAGATGTTCCTTCGTAAATGGTGGTGATACGTGCGTCACGATAGATTCGTTCAATAGGAAAATCCTTCATAAAACCAGCACCACCATGAATTTGAAGTGAATCGTAGGCAATTTGATTGCTATACTCCGAAGTCAACATTTTTAACAGTGGAGTGTAAGCATCAGCAAGTTTTTGATACTCCTTCATTTCATCGCGCTCCTCCTTCTCCAGCTTACGCTCACTTGCCACGTGCATGTATGCCTTGTAAATATCTACAAAACGGCTGGTTTCATAGAGCAACGAACGAGAGCCATGCAACTTGACGCGCATGTCAGTGAGCATCTCATATACTGCAGGAAACTTAATAATTGGCTTTCCGAATTGGGTCCGCTCATTGGCATACTTAACAGCTTCACGGTATGCGGCTTCAGAAAGCCCAACACTTTGTCCGCCAACACCTAACCGAGCGCCATTCATAAGAGACATTACATACTTGATAAGTCCCATTTTGCGATCGCCAATCAATTCAGCAGGGGCATTAGTAAAGACGAGTTCACACGTTGGGGATCCAATGATACCTAACTTATGTTCAATTCTCCTTACTTTCATTGTATTATGACTCTTGTCGTAGACGAAAAGCGACAACCCCCGAGCATCGGTGGTTCCCTCTTCGGAACGAGCAAGAACAAGGCTAATATCGGCATCGCCGTTGGTAATAAAGCGTTTTACACCATTGAGCAACCAAGTGCCTCTCTTTTCATCGTAGTGAGCCTTGAGCATCACTTTTTGAAGATCAGAACCAGCATCCGGCTCGGTAAGATCCATGGCATAGGTTTTACCATCAGCCGTTTGTGGCAGATAGTGCATCTTCTGCTCTTCGGTGGCAAACTCATGTAACGTTTCAGCACAATCTTGGAGACCCCAAATATTGGCAAAACCTGCGTCGGCACGGGAAACGAGTTCTCCAGCCATAACGTAGACCACCATTGGGAAGTTAAGCCCATTGTACTTGCGAGGAAGTGAAATACCGTAAAGACCGGCTTCAACAAGCGCTTTATGGTTTTCAGAAGTACCACGAGCATACTTTACATGGTCATTGATAACCTCGGGACCTTCAGCATCAACCGATTCTGCATTAGGAGCAATGATACTACCGCTAATCTCACCTATTATTTCCAGCACCTTATCGTAGCTGTCTACCGCATCCTCAAAATCGATTGGCGCATAGTCATAGGTATCCTTGTCCACGAAGTTTTTCTCCTTCAACGCCACAATTTTTTTCATTAGTGGGTGGTCGAGATGGAACTTAATGTCCTTATTGTCGATATAGAAATTTTCCATTTTCTCTTTTTTTATTGGGTTAAAGCCCTTCCCTACTTAGAGTTCTTCTTGTAGAACTTAATCATACGTGGGATTACCTCGGACACATCGCCAATGATGCAATAATCGGCAATTTGGTTAATTGGCGCATTAGGATCATTATTGATGGAGATGATCATAGCCGATTGGTCCATACCAGCGGTATGCTGGATTTGGCCTGAGATACCGCATGCAATGTAGAGTTTTGGGCGAACCGTAATTCCGGTTTGACCAACCTGCCGAGCGTGCTCAACATATCCGGCATCAACAGCTGCACGGGAGGCACCAACTTCGCCACCCAAAACTTCTGCCAATTCGAAAAGAAGCTTAAAGTTGTCGGCAGAGCCAACACCATAACCGCCACCAATAATAATGGGAGCCCCCTTGAGGTCAATCTTACGCTCTTCGATATGTCGTTCGATGATTCGAACAATGAAATCTTCGGATTTCACCAACTTCGCAACATCAATCTTCTTTACTTCCCCTTTATGGCTAGTGGAAAAAATCTCCTTTTTCATTACACCTTCACGCACCGTGGCCATTTGTGGACGATGATCGGGGTTTATGATGGTAGCAATGATATTACCGCCAAAGGCTGGACGAATTTGATAGAGAAGGTTTTCGTAAACCGTATTGGTCTTATTATCGGTATGGCTGCCAATCTCCAGGCTGGTGCAATCGGCGGTGAGGCCGCTATGCAGTGCAGAGGAGACGCGTGGACCTAAGTCCCGGCCAACCGAAGTTGCTCCAAAGATGGCGATTTGAGGTTTTTCTTGCTCAAACACACCTACTATAATAGCGCAATGAGGCAGCGTAGTGAAGGGAGCCAACCGTTTATCATCGGCAATATGAACTACGTCCACCCCATAAGGGAAGAGTTCTTTTTCAATACCATCGAGTTTGAAGCCAATGGCAAGTGCCTCCAACTTACATCCAAGTTGAGTGGCGAGAGAACGGCCTTTGGTAAGTAGCTCAAGACTTACGTCGGCGACCTTTCCGTCCTCAATTTCGCAATAAACAAATATGTTGTTCACAGTATGCGTCTTATGGGTTAAACTTGGAATAACTAGCCGAGGGTATGGCTTGAAATAAGCTCTTTCATGAGCCATTCCATCTCCTCGTCGGTAGCGCTGAGCCTTTTCGATTCTTTGGCTACAAAGACTACATTCTCTATCTTCTTAACCTTTGTAGGTGAACCTGACAACCCTAGTTGTTCTGAATCGGCATTTACATCTACAACTCCCCATTCGGTGATACGAAGGTAGTCCCGGTTTTGAAGTTCCATTGCATAATCCTCGGTAGATTCCTGCAACTCAGTTACTGTGCGAGCATGTTTGTATTTCATCACAAACTTTGCGTTCCGTGGTCGGCACTCGGGTGCGGTAGCATTAACAGTAACCAAACAAGGAATGGGAACTGCAACCACTTCAACTCCACGCTCCAATCGGCGCTTAATAATCAGTTCATCATCTTCGAACGCAATGATCTCTTCGGCATAGGTTACCTGTGGGAGTCCAAGTTTTTCAGCAACTTGAGGTCCAACTTGAGCGGTATCTCCATCGATAGCCTGACGACCAGCAATAACCAAATTTGGTTTCAACTGCTCAATAGCCTTGGAAATGGCATAAGAGGTTGCCAGCGTATCGGATCCTGCAAACTTTCTATCGGTTAGCAAGTAGCCATTATCGGCTCCACGGTAAAGTCCTTCACGAACGATTTCGGCCGCACGGCCTGGTCCCATTGTAAGCACGGTAATGGTTGTACCAGCATATCGATCCTTTAACCTGAGAGCCTGCTCGAGAGCATTGAGATCCTCAGGGTTAAAGATAGCAGGAAGGGCAGCACGGTTTACAGTCCCGTCGGCCTTCATAGCATCCTTACCCACATTGCGGGTATCGGGAACCTGCTTTGCCAATACAACAATCTTAAGTCCCTTTTTTGTCATATATGATTGTTTTAAACCTAGGGCGGCAAATATAAGAAAAATGCTTCAGGTAAATGCATGGTTAATTTAGGCAAAAACAAGCCGTTTAACAAAGCATATCACGAACACAAACCTCAAACAGCACCGCTATAATCTTATTAATCAGAAGAAAATACTCAATTACCGCCAATACTATTATGCTTCCAATACAATTTTCTTCGATATTTTAATCCGGCTGCTGGTGTATTTTTGGTAGCAACTATGGAAAAAAGGTCTAATGCATTGTATTTAAAGCAAATAAAAATCAACAAATATTAGAAAAGGTATCCCAACGAATTGAGATACCCCTTTTTCAATACCTATAGCCCGTTAGGCTTCTGCAGTTGGTCCACCAAAACCCATTGGAAATGTGCCACCTGAAGGTTCATTCAGCTTAATGTTACCATGCATCTGCTCGAAACGGGATATATTATCCTGTAGCGCCAAGAGCAACCGTTTTGCATGTTCAGGTGTTAGAATAATTCTACTCTTCACCGGTGCCTTGGGCATTCCCGGCATAAGCCTTACAAAATCGACAATAAATTCGGACGAAGAGTGCGTTATTATAGCCAAGTTGCTGTAAGTTCCTTGAGCAACATCATCACCCAGTTCGATATTAATTTGCTGTTGCTGTTTTTTCGGATCGTTCATAACGAATATTTTTTTGCAAGATATAAAAAAAAGAGCCGGAGAAATCCGGCCCTTCTATAAAATATTACGATTGGACGCTATTAATCCTCGCTTTCTTCAACCTCCTCTGCTACATCCTTTTGATGAAGGGCTTTAAACTCCTCCAAGGATCCAACAACTAGGTTATCGTAAATTCTGAGACCTGTTCCAGCCGGAATCAAGTGACCGCAGATTACATTTTCCTTCAATCCTTCGAGGTGGTCAACTTTTCCGCGAATTGCGGCTTCGTTTAGAACCTTTGTAGTTTCTTGGAATGATGCTGCCGACATGAAACTCTTAGTTTGGAGTGCTGCACGAGTAATACCTTGAAGCACTTGGCTTGAGGTTGCAGGCACAGCATCCCTTGCTTGAATTAGAACTAGATCCTTACGCTTAAGCTGTGAATTTTCGTCACGAAGCCTACGAGTAGTGATAATCATTCCTGGCTTAATGGCTGTAGAATCACCCGATTCGAGCACGACTTTCTTGTCGTAATGCCAATCGTTTTCTTCCATAAATGCCCACTTGTCCACGAGTTGTTTTTCGAGGAAACGGGTATCGCCTGGATCGTCGATCTCAACCTTCCGCATCATCTGACGAACGATAACCTCAAAGTGCTTATCGTTAATCTTCACACCCTGCATACGGTAAACCTCCTGCACCTCGTTCACAATGTAATCCTGAACCTTGGTAGGTCCTTGAATTGCAAGGATATCGTATGGCGCAATGGCTCCATCGGAGAGCGAAATACCAGCCCTTACGTAGTCGTTCTCCTGAACTAGGATTTGACGTGCCAAAGGAACTAAATACTTCTTAATCTCACCCGTTTTGCTGGTGATTACAATTTCACGGTTACCACGTTTGATTTTTCCAAAGGAAACCTCACCATCAATTTCGGAAACAATGGCTGGGTTCGATGGGTTACGTGCCTCAAATAGTTCAGTAACACGAGGAAGACCTCCAGTGATATCGCCCGATTTTCCAACCGCACGTGGAATCTTCACCAAAATTTCACCCGCATTAACCTTACTACCCTCTTCAACAATAATATGTGAACCAACAGGTAAGTTGTATGAGCGAATTTCCTCTCCACCAGGAGTAAGAACCTTAATTACAGGGTTCTTCGTTTTATCTCTCGATTCGGTTATTACCTTTTCACGGAAACCGGTTTGCTCGTCAGATTCTTCACGGAAAGTTAAACCCTCAATGATGCTTTCAAAAGCAACCTCTCCGGCAAATTCCGAAATAATAACGGCATTGTATGGATCCCACTCGCAAACCAAGTCACCCTTCTTTACTTCGCTGCCCGACTTAATATAAAGCTTCGATCCGTAAGGGATATTGTGAGTTGATAGGGTAATTCCTGTATTCTTGTCGACTAAGCGGCACTCTCCCAAACGGCTGATAACAATATCAACATCCTGTCCGGGTTCGCCCAACTTGCTAACGGTACGAATTTCTTCGATTTCAATTCTACCATCGTAGCGCATCACAATCCGGTTTTCGGCAGCGATACTGGATGCTGTTCCCCCTACGTGGAAGGTACGAAGAGTAAGCTGTGTACCTGGCTCACCAATGGACTGAGCAGCAATAACACCGACAGCCTCACCAATTTGAACCATACGTCCAGTAGCAAGATTCCTACCATAACACCTGGTACATACACCCTTACGCGATTCGCAAGTAAGCACCGATCGAATTTCAACCTGCTCAATAGGAGAATCCTCAATTTCTTGACAGATTTCCTCGGTGAGTTCCTCACCAGCCGTAACTACAAGTTTTCCGGTAAGTGGGTGGAATACATCATGAACAGTAGTACGACCGATAATGCGCTCGTAAAGTGACTCAACCACCTCTTCGTTGTTCTTTATGGCTGTAGCCACAAGACCGCGAAGAGTTCCGCAATCGTCCTCTGTAATAATTACATCATTCGATACGTCAACCAGCCTACGGGTAAGGTAACCTGCATCAGCTGTTTTAAGAGCGGTATCGGCCAAACCTTTACGCGCACCGTGGGTTGAGATAAAGTATTCAAGAACTGATAGCCCCTCTTTAAAGTTCGCAAGAATAGGGTTTTCAATAATTTCAGATCCAACAGAGCCAGATTTCTGAGGCTTGGCCATAAGACCACGCATACCTGAAAGCTGACGAATTTGCTCTTTCGATCCACGCGCTCCAGAGTCAAGCATCATGTAAACCGAGTTGAATCCTTGGTTGTCCTCGGTAAGCTGCTTCATCAAGATCTGAGTCAGCTTAGCGTTGGTATGTGTCCAAATATCAATAATCTGGTTGTAACGCTCGTTGTTTGTGATGAAACCCATGTTGTAGTTATTCATCACCTCGTCAACTTGCTCATAACCTTCTTGAACCAATTGAACCTTCTCTTCCGGAATGATAACGTCATTCAAGTTGAAAGATAGTCCACCCTTGAATGCCATGTGGAATCCGAGGTTCTTGATATCATCGAGGAATTTTGCAGTTGCAGCAACGCCCGTTTTCTTCAACACCGTACCAATAATATCGCGTAACGATTTCTTGGTAAGTAAGGTGTTGATATATCCCATACCTTCAGGAACCAACTGGTTGAAAATGATACGACCAATTGTGGTTTCAATCATCTCCTGAGCAGGTTGGCCATCGAGAGTATAATCCCAACGAACCTTAACCATGGCATGTAACTCGGCAGCTCCTTCATTGTAGGCGATAATCGCCTCTTCGGCAGAGTAGAAAGAAAGGCCTTCGCCCTTAACTCCCTTGCGAGGTTTGGTTATATAGTATAGTCCAAGAACCATGTCCTGTGAAGGAACGGTAATAGGAGCACCATTTGCAGGGTTCAAAATATTATGCGAACCGAGCATGAGCATTTGAGCTTCAATTACAGCATTGTTGCCTAAAGGAAGGTGAACAGCCATCTGGTCACCGTCGAAGTCGGCATTGAAAGCCGTACATGCGAGTGGGTGGAGTTGGATTGCCTTTCCTTCAATAAGTTTTGGCTGAAATGCTTGGATACCAAGACGGTGAAGCGTTGGAGCACGGTTAAGTAACACTGGATGACCCTTCAATACGTTTTCCAAGATATCCCAAACAACGGGATCCTTGCGATCAACGATTTTCTTAGCCGACTTCACAGTTTTAACAATGCCTCGCTCAATAAGCTTACGAATAATAAATGGCTTATAGAGTTCCGCTGCCATATCCTTAGGAATACCGCACTCGCTCATCTTCAGTTCTGGTCCAACGACAATTACCGAACGGGCTGAATAGTCAACACGTTTACCGAGCAAGTTTTGACGGAAACGACCTTGTTTACCCTTCAAACTATCGCTGAGGGATTTCAAAGGACGGTTAGCGTCAGTTTTTACAGCATTCGATTTTCTGGAGTTATCGAATAGTGAGTCAACTGCTTCTTGAAGCATACGTTTCTCGTTACGGAGAATAACTTCAGGAGCCTTAATCTCAATAAGTCGTTTCAGACGGTTATTACGAATAATAACACGACGGTATAAATCGTTCAAGTCGGATGTAGCAAAACGGCCACCATCAAGCGGAACAAGCGGACGCAATTCAGGAGGAATAACAGGAACAACCTTAAGGATCATCCATTCAGGTTTATTCACTGCTTTAGATTCCCGGAATGCTTCAACTACTTGAAGACGCTTCAGTGCATCAGCTTTACGCTGTTGCGACGACTCAGTGTTAGCTTTGTGGCGAAGAGTATAGGAAAGACTATCCAGATCGAGGCGTTCAAGCAATCGTTCCAGTGCATCGGCTCCCATGCCAGCAATAAACTTATTTGGGTCGGAATCGTCGAGGTATTGGTTCTCCTTAGGTAGAGCCTCAATAATTTCAAGATACTCTTCTTCGGTTAGGAAGTCGAGATACTTAATACCATCAACGGCTTTAATACCTGGATTAATTACCACATACCGCTCGTAATAAATAATTACGTCTAACTTCTTGGAAGGTAAACCAAGAAGGTAGCCAATTTTATTTGGAAGGGAACGAAAATACCAGATATGGGCAACGGGAACAACGAGGTTGATGTGCCCCATTCTTTCGCGCCTAACCTTCTTTTCGGTAACTTCCACACCGCATCGGTCACAAACGATTCCCTTATAGCGAATACGCTTGTATTTTCCGCAATGGCATTCAAAGTCTTTTACTGGACCGAAAATCCGTTCACAGAAAAGGCCATCCCTCTCCGGTTTGTAGGTTCGGTAGTTTATTGTTTCGGGCTTTAGAACTTCCCCACTGGACCGCTCCAGTATTTCCTCGGGTGATGATAACCCAATGGATATTTTGGTGAAAGTGCTCTTAAGCTTAGTTTCTCTCCTGAATGACATATTTTTTCTTGTGAAGTTAACGGGTCATTTACTGGGAAAATGCTGCCGGAGAAACCTCCGGCAGTATAAGATCAAACGTTAGTTACTTGAACTAATCAAGATTAACGCTCAGACCAAGGCCTCGTAGCTCATGGATAAGCACGTTGAGCGACTCTGGAATACCCGGTGTCGGCATAGCTTCTCCTTTGACAATTGCTTCGTATGCTTTGGCCCTACCAACCACGTCGTCAGACTTGATGGTGAGGATTTCCTGAAGTATATGTGACGCACCAAATGCCTCCAATGCCCAAACTTCCATTTCTCCAAAACGTTGACCCCCGAACTGAGCTTTACCTCCAAGAGGTTGTTGGGTAATCAATGAGTAAGGTCCAATAGAACGGGCATGCATCTTATCGTCAACCATGTGACCCAGCTTTAGCATGTAGATAATACCTACAGTTGCAGGCTGGTCGAATAACTCGCCAGTACCACCATCGCGAAGGATGGTTCTTCCATAACGAGGAACGCCAGCCTTATCGGTGTAATCGCAAATTTCTTCGAGGGTTGCACCATCAAAAATTGGAGTTGAAAAACGCAATCCAAGTTCCTTTCCTGCCCAACCTAAAACGGTCTCATAAATCTGACCAAGGTTCATACGAGAAGGTACACCCAAAGGATTTAGCACGATATCCACAATGGTACCATCATCAAGGAATGGCATATCCTCATCGCGGACAATACGGGAAACAATTCCCTTATTACCGTGACGACCGGCCATCTTATCACCAACCTTGATCTTTCGCTTTTTAGCGATGTAGACCTTTGCCAGCTGAACAATACCGGTTGGAAGTTCATCACCAATGGTGATATTGAATTTCTTACGCTTATGCTCGGCATCGTAGGCCTTAAACTTGGCAATAAAGTTATAAATAAGGGCGCGAATTTGATCATTCTTTGCCTTATCGGTAGTCCACTTGTTTGGATTGATGTTTAAATAATCAATCTCAGCAAGTTGCTTCTGGGTAAACTTCTGTCCCTTTGAGATAATCTCGGTGTGGTAATAATCGTAAACACCTTGCGATGTCTTGCCATTCACGAGAACGAACAGCTTGTCGATTAATACTTCCTTAATTACGTTGGCGTTCTTTTCGAACTCCTCCTCAATTTTAGTGAGCAAAGTTTTATCGGAGACCTTACCCTTTTTGGCATCCTTCATTGCGCGCGAGAAAAGTTTTTTCTCAATAACCACACCGTGCAATGAGGGAGAAGCCTTAAGGGAAGCATCCTTAACGTCGCCAGCTTTGTCACCGAAAATTGCGCGAAGCAACTTTTCTTCAGGAGAAGGATCAGATTCGCCCTTAGGGGTAATCTTACCAATGAGGATATCACCCGGTTCAACGTTGGCTCCAATACGAATCAAACCATTCTCGTCGAGGTTTTTTGTAGCCTCTTCGCTAACGTTTGGAATATCAGAAGTAAGTTCTTCCATACCGCGTTTGGTATCGCGAACTTCCATGATATACTCATCTACGTGAATTGAGGTGAATATATCTTCCCGAACAAGTCTTTCCGAGAGAACGATAGCATCCTCAAAGTTATAACCCTTCCATGGCATGAATGCCACTTTCAAGTTTCTACCCAGAGCCAATTCTCCACCCATGGTAGCATAACCCTCCGAAAGAATATCCCCAGCCTTTACCGCTTGACCCTTACGGACCTTTGGTTTCAGGTTTATACAGGTATTTTGATTCGTCTTTAAGTATTTAGGAAGACGATAGCGCTTAGTATCTGTTTCGAAAGAAACAAAACGCTCATCATCGGTCATATCGTATTTTACAACGATCTCCTTGGCGTCCACAAAATCGATTACCCCAGTTCCTTCGGCCACTACCTGAACGCGACTATCACTGATCACTGGTCCTTCAAGACCAGTTCCAACAATAGGGGCTTCTGGGCTCACCAAAGGTACTGCCTGGCGCATCATGTTCGATCCCATCAACGCACGGTTTGCATCGTCGTGCTCAAGGAAAGGAATAAGCGAAGCAGCAATGGAAGCAATTTGATTTGGGGCAACGTCCATTAAGTTTACCTCCATTGGCTCAGCCAATGGGAAGTCACCTTGATAACGGGCTTTAACGCGTGGATTGGAAAAGCGACCGTCGCTATCAAGCGGAGCATTAGCCTGAGCAATAATCTTCTTCTCTTCGTCTTCGGCGCTTAAGTATATAACCCCTTCGTCGGTGAGATCAACCTTACCCTCTTGAACTTGACGGTATGGTGTTTCAATGAAACCAAGTTTATTGATTTTAGCAAATACACAAAGAGACGAAATAAGACCGATGTTAGGTCCCTCTGGTGTCTCAATAGGGCAAAGCCTTCCGTAGTGAGTGTAGTGAACGTCACGCACCTCAAAACCGGCACGCTCTCGAGACAGACCGCCTGGTCCGAGTGCAGAAAGACGGCGTTTATGCGTCATTTCAGCCAGCGGATTGGTCTGGTCCATGAATTGAGAAAGCTGGTTCGTTCCGTAAAATGAATTAATTACGGAGGAGAGTGTTTTGCTATTTATAAGATCAATAGGAGTAAATACCTCATTATCGCGAACGTTCATACGCTCACGAATGGTACGAGCCATACGGGATAAACCAACACCAAATTGGTTTGCCAACTGCTCACCTACGGTACGAACCCTACGGTTGCTTAAGTGGTCAATATCATCTACGTCTGCCTTTGAATTTATAAGCTCAATTAAGTACTTAATAATGGCAATGATATCGGGTTTGGTAAGAACCTTAACGTCGGCACCAATGTCCAAATGCAGCTTCCTATTAATACGGAAGCGGCCTACATCACCGAGGTCATAACGCTTGTCGGAGAAGAAGAGCTTGTCGATTACGTCACGTGCAGTAGCCTCATCGGGTGGTTCCGAATTACGCAGTTGACGGTAAACGTAAATAACAGCCTCCTTTTCAGAGTTACAAGGGTCCTTCTGAAGGGTATTGTAAATAATGGCGTAATCGGAAAGGTTGTGATTTTCCTTATGAAGAAGTATCGACTTTGTTCCCGCATCAAGTATCTCATCAATGTGGCTATTTTCGAGAACCACTTCACGATCGATGATAACCTCATTTCTCTCAATGGAAACAACTTCTCCGGTATCTTCATCAACGAAGTCTTCAATCCAAGACTTAAGAACCCTAGCCGCCAATTTCCGGCCAACGTATTTCTTAAGGCTAGCCTTTGAAATTTTAATTTCATCAGCAAGGTCAAAGATTTCGAGAATATCTTTATCAGTTTCATAACCAATAGCGCGCAACAGGGTAGTAACCGGAAGTTTTTTCTTACGGTCAATGTATGCATACATAACACTGTTGATGTCAGTAGCAAACTCAATCCACGAACCCTTGAAAGGAATAATTCGCGCGGAATAGAGTTTAGTGCCATTGGCATGGATGCTCTGTCCAAAGAAAACTCCAGGAGAGCGGTGTAACTGCGAAACAACAACACGTTCAGCGCCGTTGATCAAAAAGGTGCCACGAGGGGTCATGTAAGGCACAGTGCCCAAGTAAACATCCTGAACTACTGTATCGAAATCCTCATGTTCAGGATCAGTACAATAGAGTTTGAGTTTGGCCTTTAGCGGAACGCTGTAAGTAAGGCCGCGCTCTAGACATTCCTCAATGGAATACCTTGGGGGGTCAATATAATAATCAAGGAATTCGAGAACGAAGTTATTGCGAGTATCAGTAATTGGGAAGTTTTCCGCAAATACTTTATACAGGCCTTCATTCTTCCTATTTTCGGGAGCTGTCCCAAGTTGGAAAAAATCCTGAAAAGATTTCAGCTGAATCTCAAGGAAATCAGGGTAGTCCAACCTTTTCTTTGTCGAAGCAAAGCTGATGCGTTCGCTTGTGTGTTGTAGAGACATTGTTTCCGGATTAGTTGAATGAAACTAATAAACAACAAAAAGGCTTAGAATCTACAGTGTAGATTCTAAACCCCTAAGACCTATTTTAGGTTGATGCTATTTAATCTCAACTTCAGCGCCTGCCTCTTCAAGTTGTGCTTTTATTGATTCGGCTTCTTCTTTAGAAACACCCTCTTTTACTGGCTTTGGAGCTGCGTCAACGAGTTCCTTAGCTTCCTTTAGACCTAAGCTGGTAATATCCTTAACCAACTTTACTACTTGAAGTTTTGCACCACCAGCAGCTTTAAGAACAACATCGAAAGTTGTTTTTTCTGCAGGAGCAGCGGCAGCAGCAGCAGGAGCGGCCATAGCCACAGCAGCAGCAGGCTCAATACCATGCTCGTCCTTTAGAATCTTAGCAAGCTCGTTTACTTCCTTTACAGATAGGTTTACCAAGTCCTCTGCAAATTTCTTAAGATCAGCCATTTTCCTTTGATTTTTAAAATTAATTCTTAACTAGATTATTCTTTTTCAGAAAGAGTTTTTACAACCCCTGTCAATTGTCGCTCACCCGATTGAAGTGCCGAAATAACATTTTTCGCAGGTGTTTGTAGCATCAAGATAATATCAGCCACAAGTTCATTCTTCGATTTAATGCTAATCAGAGTGTCGAGGTTCTCAGCACCAATGTATACTGATTGCTCTACAAAAGCAGCCTTTAAAACAGGCTTTTTATTCTTAATAGCGAAGTCTTTAATCAGCTTGGCAGGACCGTTACCGGAATTGCTAAACATGATAGAAGTAGAGCCATTTAGAACAGTAAATATTTCTGTATGCTCGAAGTTAATTTTCTCAAATGCTTTTTGGAGAAGGGTGTTTTTTACGACAACCAACTTGATTTCCTGTTCAAAGCATTTTCTCCTGAGCTCAGCCGTTTTAGCGGCGTTAAGGTCTCCTATGTCGGCAAGGTAAAAATGAGCGCTTCCCTGAATTTGCTCAGCTAAGCTTTCAATAATCTTGCCTTTATCTTCCTTTCTCATGATTCAAATCAGCCTTTTTCGTTAACAACTATTCAGTGATCGACTTTGGGTCAACCTGAATACCAGGACTCATAGTGCTAGAAAGGTAGATGCTCTTGATATAGGTACCCTTAGCAGCAGATGGTTTCAGCCTCATAATGGTGCTGAGGAACTCACGTGCATTATCCACTAGCATGTCAGGGGAGAAAGAAACTCTTCCAACACCCGAGTGAACGATACCAAACTTATCAACCTTAAAGTCGATTTTACCCTTTTTAACATCAGAGACAGCCTTACCAATTTCCATGGTAACGGTACCTGTTTTAGGGTTTGGCATTAATCCGCGTGGACCTAAAATACGACCTAGAGCACCCACCTTACCCATTACATTGGGCGAAGTGATAACAACGTCTACGTCGGTCCATCCACCTTTAATTTTCTCGATATAATCATCAAGACCTACGAACTCAGCACCAGCGTCTTTAGCTTCTTGCTCCTTGTCGGGAGTACAGAGAACCAATACACGAACTACTCGTCCAGTTCCATGAGGTAGGGTTACTACACCACGAACCATCTGATTTGCCTTGCGGGGGTCAACACCCAGTCTTACATCAACGTCTACCGAACCATCAAACTTCGTAAAGGTAATATCCTTTACAAGTTGGGTTGCTTCGGAGAGTTTGTATACTTTATTGGGGTCTACCTTGGCAAGTGCAATCTTCTGATTCTTAGAAATTTTTGTCATTTTCAAAGAATTTTTTAAATGTTACTAACCAGGGAATTCGCCCGTAACGGTGATACCCATACTTCTGGCAGTGCCAGCAACCATACGCATTGCAGATTCAATGGTAAAGCAGTTCAAATCGGGCATTTTCTCGCTTGCAATGAGGCGTACTTGTTCCCAAGTAACCGCAGCAACCTTATTCCGGTTTGATTCCGCTGAACCCGACTTCAACTTAGTAACTTCCAGCAGTTGCACTGCAACTGGAGGAGTTTTTACTATAAAGTCGAAAGACTTATCAGAATATACAGTAATGATTACTGGTAATACTTTCCCAGCGCGATCCTGAGTTCTGGCATTAAACTGCTTGCAGAACTCCATTATGTTCACCCCTTTTGAACCGAGTGCCGGTCCTACTGGAGGTGATGGGTTGGCTGCTCCACCTTTAATCTGCAGCTTAATCAATCCAGCAACTTCCTTAGCCATGTTGATTGCCTAAATTAAATTATTACTCTTTTTCTACTTGCATAAAGCCAAGCTCGAGAGGGGTCTTTCGTCCGAAGATTTTGACCATTACCTTGAGCTTCTTTTTCTCATCGTTCACCTCTTCAATAATGCCGGTGAAACTATTGAAAGGACCGTCGATTACTCGAACGCTCTCTCCAACACAATAAGGATTATTCAACTCTTCGCCTCCTTCGGTCAGTTCATCTACACGACCCAGTATTCTATTCACCTCGTTTTGACGCAAAGGAATAGCTTCTGTGTTGCTTTTAGAATCACCTAAGAAACCGATAACGTTGGGTATATTTCGCAAAATGTGCGGAATTTCGCCAACAAGCGCAGCTTCGATTAGAATGTATCCAGGATAAAAGATCCTCTCCTTACTGATTTTTTTACCATTTCTAATCTGATAAATTTTCTCAGTAGGGATGAGAACTTGGGTCACAAAATCCTGTAGGTTAAGACGGTTAACCTCGTTTTCGATATATTCTTTTACTTTCTTTTCCTTCCCGCCAATTGCTCGAAGAACATACCATCTCTTATCACCCTCGCTCATGATCCTCCTCCCTAAGCTTTAAGTAAGCCATAGAGCAATTCCATAATGTTCTTGAAGGACAAATCCATGACTAGAATTACCAGCGCAATGAGTAGGGAAGCAATCATTACAACTATTGCACTGTTTTGTAACTCTTTCCAGGTTGGCCAAGTCACCTTATGCATGAGCTCATTATAAGCCTCTTTAAAATACAATCCAATCTTCATAGCAAGTATTTTTATCAATGCACGGGAGGAGCGACTCGAACGCCCGACACTTGGTTTTGGAGACCAATGCTCTACCAACTGAGCTACACCCGTAAAAATGGGGCAGGGAAAACTCCCTACCCCTAATATTTATTACAAAACAATCTCAGTAATTTGTCCTGCACCTACAGTTCTACCACCTTCGCGGATAGCGAAGCGGAGACCTGGAGCCATAGCAACTGGAGTGATCAGGTTAACGGTAACAGAGATATTGTCACCAGGCATAACCATTTCAACACCTTCTGGCAACTTGATTTCGCCAGTTACGTCAAGAGTTCTGAGGTAGAACTGAGGACGGTAGTTGTCGTGGAAAGGAGTGTGGCGTCCGCCTTCTTCTTTCTTCAACACGTAAACCTCAGCCTTGAATACAGTGTGAGGAGTAACCGAACCTGGCTTGGCAATAACCATACCACGACGGATTTCCTTCTTATCAATACCACGGAGTAGAAGACCTACGTTGTCGCCAGCTTCACCTGTATCGAGCAACTTACGGAACATTTCAACACCGGTACAAACCGATTTCTTAGGAGCATCACCAAGACCGATGATGGCAACTTCTTCACCAACCTTGATAACACCAGTTTCGATTCTTCCAGTAGCAACGGTACCACGACCGGTGATAGAGAATACATCTTCAACAGGCATCAAGAAAGGCTTTTGATTCTCGCGAGGAGGAATTGGGATCCAATTATCAACCGCTTCCATCAATTCAACCACTTTCTCTTCCCATTCTGGTTCACCGTTAAGTGCGCCAAGAGCAGAACCGCGGATCACAGGAGCATTGTCGCCGTCGAACTTGTAGAAAGAGAGAAGTTCTCTAACTTCCATTTCAACGAGGTCAAGCATTTCTGGATCGTCAACCATGTCCACCTTGTTAAGGAAAACCACGATACGAGGAACATTTACCTGACGAGCAAGTAGGATGTGCTCACGTGTTTGTGGCATTGGACCGTCAGTTGCAGCAACAACGATAATAGCACCGTCCATTTGAGCAGCACCAGTAACCATGTTCTTTACGTAGTCAGCGTGACCAGGACAGTCAACGTGAGCGTAGTGACGGGTAGCTGTTGAATACTCAACGTGAGCAGTGTTAATGGTAATACCACGCTCTTTTTCCTCAGGAGCGTTGTCAATTGAATCGAAGCTACGAACTTCGGACCAACCCTTTTTTGCAAGTACGGTGGTGATAGCAGCCGTAAGAGTTGTCTTACCATGGTCAACGTGACCAATGGTACCTATGTTAACGTGCGGCTTCGACCTGTCAAATTTTTCTTTAGCCATAACTCAAAATATTAGATAGTTTAAAATCTTTGAAGGTTTACCACAAAAAACTGGAGCCGATGATGGGAATTGAACCCATGACCTCTTCCTTACCAAGGAAGTGCTCTACCCCTGAGCTACATAGGCAAAAAAAGAGCGGGAGACGAGACTCGAACCCGCGACCCTCAGCTTGGAAGGCTAATGCTCTACCGACTGAGCTACTCCCGCTTAATTCCAAAATTCAAAGAGTGGGGAAAGCAGGATTCGAACCTACGAAGGCGTACACCAGCAGATTTACAGTCTGCCCCAGTTGGCCACTTTGGTATTTCCCCTTCCAATTTTTTTGGAAGGCATTTTGCCGAAAACATGAGCCGATGGAGGGACTCGAACCTCCGACCAGCTGATTACAAATCAACTGCTCTACCAACTGAGCTACATCGGCGACATGCAAGATATTTAAAAGAACATCGACTTTCGAGGCATAATTTACCTCTGAAAATCGGAGGGCAAATGTATAACTTTTTGCTTTCCTTGCAAAATTAGAATGCTCTTTTTTTAAAAATAATTAAAGTCCCTTCTGTTTTTCCTTATACTTAGACACTTGCTTCTTTAACGCATCAAGGCAAAGATCGGCTGCTTCTTCGAATGTTTTCGCTTGTTTGGTGGCAAATACATCGTATCCCGGAACCTCAAGTCGAATTTCGACAACCTTATTGTCGGTATCTTGAGCGTTTTCAAGGCGTAAAAAAACTTCCGCACCTAAAATACCCTCATAGTAACGGGGCATCTTTTCTAATTTCTGAGTTAAGAAGTCAACGAGTTTTTGGTCCGCTGTAAACTTAATGGATTGAATCTTTACGTTCATAGTAAATCCTCCTAGTTATATTAATTTAAGCTCTGGGATGAGCTAGATTATAAATACTCTTTAATTTTTCGAAAGAAGTGTGGGTATAAACTTGAGTAGCGCCTAAGTTCGCATGGCCTAACAGTTCCTTTATAGCAGAGAGGTCAGCTCCATGGTTAAGCAAATGAGTTGCAAATGAGTGTCTCAATACGTGGGGACTTAATTTGGTCATTGAACTAATAAAACCGAGTGCATCGTGTACCTCTCTATAAACAAGTTTTGCATAAATTGGTTTACCCGAATCGGTAGTAAAAAGACAACTATTTTTGCCATCACCAACAAGATGCTGACGTGCTTTCATATAGCGAGACAACGTTTCAAGCAACTCTGGGGTGGCTGGGATAATCCGCTCCTTATCCCCTTTCCCGATCACGCGAATTTGCCTCTGGACGAAATCAACCTGCGAGAGTTGCAGTGAAACTAACTCTCCCCTCCGAATACCCGTGGAATAAAGCAACTCAACAATAGTTTTCTGCCTAAGAGCGGCAAAACTATCGTCGGTTGGCAGCAGAGTGTCAAGAAGGGTTAGAATAGCCATTTCCTCGATAAAAACCGGAAGTTTTTTCTGCACCCGTGGAGCAACAATTTTTTGCACAGGATTCATTGAAACATATCCTTCGCGCATTAGAAAACGGTAAAAATGTTTCAATGCAGAAATTTTTCGGGATACGGAACGGGCAGCATACTTCTTCTCCAATAAAGAAACAACCCACCTACGGATCATTTTATGATCGACGCTAGATGGGTCAAAATCTTTCAACTCGCTTCCAGTAAAGGATACAAATTGATTTATGTCATCAATGTACGATTTCACCGTGTGTGGTGAAAAACGTCGTTCTGAGTGCAGGTATTGAAAAAATAGGCCTATCATATTAACCTCTAAAATACTCGGTTTTTACTAGAAAACCAAATAAAAAAGAACTATTTTAAGCCTTACTGCAATCGGCTACTCTTCAGCTTCCTGTAATTTCAGAACGTATACAGCCTTCTTCATTTCGTCACGCCTCTTGATAGAAGGCTTTGTGAAAAATTGACGCTGTCTTAGTTCCTTAATAATACCGGTCTTCTCAAATTTCCTCTTGAATTTTTTGAGAGCCCGTTCAATGTTTTCTCCCTCTTTTATTGGAATAATGATCATGGCGATACTTGTTTAATTGAAGCGCAAAATTATTATTAAAAAGAGATTCTGCAAAATTTTCGACCATTAATTTACAGGAAATAGAGTCAATAATCAAAACTTGATGTAAGGGCGTAGTTTTCGGGCTACTGTGGGTGGTAAAATTCTGTTATGCACCAACTCGTCCAGCGATTGTATTTTGCCCACTTTACCACGGTAAAACTCTATTGCATTTGCCTGATATTTTGAAACATAAGGATGCTTCGCCATACTATCGGGGGATAAATAATTTATAGGCCAGCTTACTATCTTTGTAGAGTCAACAATGAGTTGATCCTTCATCAGCAACAGATTTTCGGCACGTAAACCATAAATATCCAGGAGTTGATCGGCACTATAAAAGCCACCTAATTGACGACGATACACTATTATTTTATGTGCCAGCACAGGACCGATACCTTTTATTCGCAGCAGAGAAACCGAATCTGCCCCGTTTATCTCCACCGGAAAACTGACCACAAAGGAATCTCTTTTACTAAAAAGTAATGGATTGAATTTTTTAAAGGCTAGCGAATCGGGGATGATTAAAAATGGAATAATCGCATCCGACAACTCCTCGCCGAGCCCGTATAACTTCTTAATATCATCCGCTTTTCGAAAAACGCCACCTTTACTCCGATAACCCAGAAGACTTTTAACCGTCTTGTCGGGAAGCCCCATGCTATGAAGTTGCTCTGCGGTAACATCATTAGGATTAAATGGCCGAAGCGATAGAGGATGCGGTGAGCGTGAAGTTGTGGTTGCTTCATAGTAGGATTCGGAGGCGTCTTCCATCAAAAGATCGTTAATTCGTTTGGCCTCGGAAACAAGTGTTGGGTCTGCGCGGGTTACTGGCGGTTCGGGGTAGAACTTTGCAATAGTAACAGCACAGGTCGAAACTACCAGTAAAAACCACACGCCCTTTCTTTCGGCACCTGAAAAGGAAAACCACTCTTTAATGAAACTCCGCCAAAACCTCATAACCAATCAATAGGATAGTTATTGTCCGTATAAGTATTCCGATTAGGACGACAAAATGGATGGACTCATTCAAAAATCAATAATGAAGAGCCCACCCAATGTATTAGGCAAGGGTTATCTTCTTCTCTAAATAAACGTCTTGAATGGCGTTTAGTAGAGTGATACCCTCTCCCATGCTTTTCTGGAAGGCTTTTCGTCCGGAAATCAAGCCCATTCCACCTGCACGCTTATTAACAACGGCCGTAGCAACGGCTTCAGCTAAATCGGATTCGCCACTCGACGCACCGCCTGAGTTAATTAATCCGGACCGACCCATATAACAACCAGCAACCTGATAGCGGGTAAGATCGATGGGATGATTAGTTGTGAGCTGTGTATAGACCTTTTCGGAGGTCTTACCAAAGCCAATAGCTTTAAATCCCCCGTTGTTTTCGGGAAGTTTCTGCTTGATTATGTCAGCCTGAATGGTAACTCCTAAGTGATTTGCC
Source organism: Williamwhitmania taraxaci (assembly GCF_900096565.1). Taxonomy (NCBI): domain Bacteria; kingdom Pseudomonadati; phylum Bacteroidota; class Bacteroidia; order Bacteroidales; family Williamwhitmaniaceae; genus Williamwhitmania; species Williamwhitmania taraxaci. The sequence goes on along the minus strand of NZ_FMYP01000001.1, from coordinate 160,595 downwards.
TGACTGGTAAGATCGGCTGCTGCGTGGTAATCGATGCCATCCTTATTAAAACCATTGTTGCGAAGGTAGCACCACAGAACGGTTACCAACCCAAGTTCATGCGCCCGCTCGAAGGCTTGGGCAACCTCCACAAGCTGCCTGTTCGATTCCTCTGAACCAAAATAGATGGTAGCGCCCACGGCCGTAGCGCCCAAATTCCAAGCTTCATCCACCGATCCGAACATGATTTGATCGTACTTATTTGGATAGGTGAGCAATTCGTTGTGATTTAGTTTAACGATAAAAGGGATTTTGTGGGCGTATTTGCGGGAACAAGCAGCCAATACCCCGAAAGTGGAAGCAACTGCATTCGCACCACCCTCAAGGGCAAGTTTAACGATGTTTTCAGGGTCGAAGTAAATGGGGTTTGGTGCAAAGGATGCACCAGCAGTGTGCTCTATTCCTTGATCCACGGGCAAGATAGACAAATAGCCAGTGTCCTTTAACCGTCCATGGCCAAGAAGACACTGCATATTCTTCATTACCTGTGGAGAGCGGTTGCTAAGGGCCACAATTCGATCAACAAAGTCTGCACCCGGATGGTGAAGGCTTGCCTTATCAATGGTTTTGCACTGATGATCTAGAAGGAAGGATGCCTTATCTCCTAGAAGTTCTACAATCTTATTGTAAGACATGGCAATAAAAAGTTTGGTTTACCCAAACTTACGATATTTTTTAATGCCAATATCTTTTTTCTAGAAAGGATAGTTTATTCCAAAATGGAATGCAAGATCATTAAAGAGTAAAGGACGACTACCCAGCACCAATCGGTTGGCTACATCTTGAGCTGGATCGTAGACCTTAATTCCGGAATCTATCCTAAATATAAAAAAGCCAAAGTTGAAGCGTATACCAAGGCCCGTGCCAACCGCAATTTCTTTGTAGAACCGTTTAGGATCAAAGGAGGCACCCGCTCTTGTGTCGGTTGATGAGAGCGCCCAAATATTGCCAGCATCGACAAAATATGCGCCTTCCAACTTCCAAAACAGCTTAAACCGATACTCGAAATTTGCCTCTAATTTCATATCCGAAGAAGATGTGGGATAGGTACCTACAAGCGTATCCTTATATGAACCAGGTCCAAGTGATCTTACTTGCCAGCCCCGGTTGCTGTTTGCCCCGCCAGCAAAAAACTGTCGCTCAATAGGGAGTACCTTAGAGTTCCCGTATGGAACGCCTATCCCCGCATATGCTCTATAAACAAAAGTATTGGCATCATTAACAACATGATTGAAGGTATAATTAGCCTCACATCGGATATACTGGGCAAACCGTGTCCCTAGAAACTCATAATTCCCATCGGGTTGTGGCTCCTTAAGAAGTTTGCTTACTCCTTGCAGCAAATTTCCAGCCATATCTGCATTGACCCTGAAGGTTGAAAAGTTTATCACTTTATTTGCTTGCCGATTAGAGAATATAAAAGAATACGACGCACCTGCCACAATATGGTTTTGATAGCTGTTTCTCAAAAAATCATCCTTTAAACTGCTGTAAAAAGCACTGTCGACAACCGGCAAATCAACGATATTTAAATCAATTGGATTAACGATCATGCTGATGCGCTTGGTCTGATTCCATCGGTAACCAAAAGTAACATTAAGCACCGTTCGTGTATAATCGGGTCTGCGCTGAAAATTATAAGAAGAAGATATTTGCGTTTTTGGACTGTAGGTAGTATGAATATCGTCGATTCTAAAGGGCATTAAGAACCGAGGTATTGTAAGCGCAGTGGAGGCACCTGTTTCCACTGAGGTGCCAAAGGAGTTAGATCCCTTCTTTTTGATAAATTCCAAGGCAACTTTAACTTTTGTTTCGAATATTTCAGCCCCATGGAATAAGTTTTTATGCTGGTATGCTAAATTTCCAGCAAAGCCATAATCTCCAGATGAGTTAGTTCCTTCAACCTCTACTGTATAGCTTTGCTGGCTAAATGGAAGCAGAAAGATGCTAGCCGAAAGGCCGGGGGTAACTGTCAACGTAGTATCAATTTCGCCCTTATGTAAGGAGGAGTCTACTGCTTCCTCAAAGAGATCTGCGGCACTGGGCTCTACTATTATTGCCTCTTTCCTTGGTTCACTAAATTGAAAAGAGATGTTCCGAAATAATCTCAGAGATGAAAAATTATTATACGTGTTATTTACATTCTTTTCACTGTAAAGGCTATCCACAAACAGGTAGTTGGTTCGATAAACAGTACTCGGCTTTATCTTAAACTCCTTTCGATTGAATATCCTAATTCCCTTGTAATCAGTCTCTGCATAAGCACCCAGGTAACTAGAATCAGTAATAGCCTTCACACCATCGTAGGCGGTATATATCTTTACCTCCTTAATTTTATAGATTGGATGGGGAACCCTAACAATCGTTCCATTGTCAGTTTTCATGGGATAGTTGACGATCTTGACCTCCAACGCAACTCTTTTGCGACCAAGGCTAGTATCCGCCTCAAAAAAAATAAAATTCTTATTGAACTGATAATAGCCCTGATTGCGAAGAAGCATAGACAGTCTTGCTCGCTCGTCCTCCAAAATATCTCTATCGAATCGAACACCGCTTTTCACCAGTGAAAAAGAGCCGGCTGCTAGAACTTTTCTGTAAAGAAGTGTATCCTGAATTGAATAAAAAACAGAATCGACAGTATAGGGATCATTTAGTGTTATTAAAAAAGATTCCGTTACCTTCTTAGGTCCATTAAAGATAATTGTATCTTCGATCACCGAATTATAATAACCTTTACTTTTTAGAAAAAGTCCAACTTGTTCAACGCTTCGCTCATGTAAAAACTCATCATAAATAACAGGTTCTTCGCCAATGGCCTTGAGCCAGCGATAAAAGCGGTTCGTTCTGGTTGCTGAGGAGAGATTGTATAGGCCAAGGTGGAACCTTACAAAGAATATGCGTTTGTTGGGCTTCTGCTTAGTATAGGAAGCGATATCATCCTCGGAAACACCCTTTCCGTCTACCTTTATTTCGCTCTTATTTAAGAGTTGCTTGCCCTCGGGAACATACTTAGTGGTTGAACAGGAATAAGTTACCACGACAATGACACTCAAAATGATAAACTTGTTCCAAGGAATGAATTGCATCGTAAAAATTTTAGCCTAAATTATAAAAAAAACCATCACCGATAGCATCTTTAGCTAATTGCAATGAGGTAATACTTACTTTTGCCACAGCCCTAAGCAATAGAACAGGTCCTTGATGAACAAGAGAATTTGTAACTTTGACCAATATTTAACGCAGATGCTTACTAAAAACGAAATAAAACGGATTGTTTCCTTAAAACAAAAAAAGTTTAGGCAAGAGGAAAACCTCTTTATGGCCGAAGGAGAGAAACTTATTGTTGAGTTAATTGCTGCGGGGTTAAATCCCCAGAACATATACATGCTCGAAGGATACGTCAATCACACCAGCATTTTAAACAACCCGACAACCTTAGTGATTTCGGAGATGGAGATGGGGCGCATTTCGAACTTAACCACCCCCGCCTCCACCCTAGCCGTATTCCATATGCCCAAATACCATCTTAACTCCGCTGAGATAAAGGAGCAACTGGTAATTGCCCTCGACGACATTCAGGATCCCGGCAACCTAGGGACGATTATTCGACTTTGCGTATGGTTTGGCGTGACCAACCTTGTATGCTCAACCGAAACCGTTGATTGCTATAATCCAAAAGTGGTTCAGGCGAGCATGGGTGCCTTGGCCAAAGTAAAAATTCACTACACCAATTTATCCAATCTCCTTGAAGTGATGCAATCCAACGGTATCCCGATTTTTGGAACCTTTTTAGAAGGGGAAAACCTTTATCAATCTCACCTCCCTAAAAACGGCATTATAGTTATGGGCAATGAGGGTAATGGCATTTCCAAAAATGTTGAAAATATCATCTCCAACAAGATAACCATCCCTGCCTTTACAAATGATCCAGCGGGAGCAGAATCGTTGAACGTAGCTACTGCTACCGCAATAATTCTTTCCGAATTTAGACGTAACGGATTTACCGACTGAGCCAGCGCTGGGCAGCATCGGCGCAAACCTGACCATCCATCGCCGATGAAGTGATGCCTCCGGCATATCCAGCCCCTTCTCCGCAGGGGAAGAGCCCTTCAAGACTTATATGCATAAAGGTGTTCTCATCGCGTGGAATTCTCACAGGCGACGATGTGCGAGATTCAACTCCAACAATAAGTGCCTCATTGGTTAAGAAGCCATGCATCTTCCCATCGAACGCTTTAAATCCCTCTCTTAACCGCTTTCCAATATGCTGGGGTAACCATTCATTCATTGGGCTGGAAGTTAAGCCCGGATGGTAGGAGCAAGAAGGCAGTGTATTGGACACCTTTCCATCCACAAAATCGGCCAACCGTTGGGCTGGGGCCACTTGACCTGAACCGCCGTACTGGAATGCCTTCTTTTCGAGTTGCGATTGCATAATTAAACCACCAAGAACCCCATGTCCTTTGTAGCTAAGTAAGTCTTCTACCCGAATTTCTACGGCCATACCTGCGTTGGCATATTTTGAATTCCGCTCGCTTGGCGACATACCATTCACAACTACCTCCCCAGGCGAAGAGGCTGCAGGTACGATAAAACCACCTGGACACATGCAAAAGGAGTAAACACCTCTCTCTTCGACCTGCTGAACCAATGAGTAGGATGCTGCAGGTAAATACTCGTCGCGCGTGGGCATGTGGTATTGTATGCTATCGATTAGCGGTTGAGGATGCTCAACCCTTACTCCCATAGCAAATGGTTTTGCTTCCAAGGCAATGCCCTTGTTATATAGAAGGTGGTAAATGTCGCGAGCCGAGTGTCCTGTTGCCAGAATTACAGCCTTGGCGCTGAATACCTCACCTGCACAAGCCACTCCGGTAATGTGATTCCCTGAGACAAGCAAATCGTCTACACGTTTGCCAAAGAAAACAGCTCCACCTGCATCAATTATTGCTTGCCGCATAGCGGTTACTACGCGAGGAAGCACATTGGTTCCAATGTGCGGGTGAGCATCGTAAAGGATGCTATCCTGAGCTCCAAATTGATGAAACACATGAAGCACGGAACTTATATCGCCACGTTTTTTTGAGCGGGTGTAAAGTTTTCCATCGGAGAATGTTCCGGCACCGCCCTCCCCAAAAGCATAGTTGGAGTCGGGATCAACGCCTAAATTCCGATTGATGGTTGCGATGTCACGCTTTCGTGCACTAACCTCTTTTCCGCGTTCTAATATGATTGGTCGAAAGCCATGTTCAATGAGCCGAAGGGCAGCAAATAAACCAGCAGGTCCGGCACCCACAATCACCACAGGTTCGGCCAAGGCAACATTTTTTAGCTGCAATGGCTCGTAAGTATGGGTTGGCACAGCCTCGTTAACGAACACGCTCAACCCAAGATTTACCTTGATCTGACGTCCCCTTGCATCTATGGATTTTCGAATAATTCGGACCCCGGTAACTTCAGCAACGGAGATATTGAGTTTTTCGGCAACTTGCGCCTTCAATAAAGGCTCCTCCGAAGCCTGCCTAGGGCTTAATGTGAGCGATAATTCAATGGGCATTTCTTTTGGCTATTCAAAGTGGAACGCAATGACGAATAATTGGGATTGGATTTTATCGAGGGCTTTAACGTAACTCTCACCACCTTCAACCAGATCGGGAGATAGAACGTTGGAGATACCGGCAGAATACTTCATTTCGATGGAAAACTTAAAATAGGTGAGGTAAAAGTCGAGCCCGGCACCAAATTCATAGTAAACATCGGAACTGTTTAGCCTAACGTATATTCCCTCTTTATTGTTGAGTTTTTTATAGGCTGCAACGTCGAACCGGGGATTTATACCTGCAATTAAATAGGGTCGAATATCGCCCGATCGCTTAGCCTTATACTTTATTAAGATGGGTACCTCAATAAAGGAGGACTCCAGATTCATAGTAGTGAGTAATTTTCCACTAGGTTCGTAGTATTTCAAATCGCGCTGTCCAAACGATAAGCCGGGAAGACAACGAACGCTGAAATACTCGTTGAGTCGATAATCGGTTATAATATTTACATTGAAACCAGGCACCATCCCGCTCGCATCGGCCCATAACGCAGTTGTGTCTCCTAGACCAATTTCTTGTGGTTTACCATTATTCTTTATGGTGAAGTCCATGAAGTTGAAACCCAAAGAAAAACCAAAATGGAATGGCTTCCCATAGTCGTAATCCAACTGAGTAAATGGCTTATCGTTACGCTGAGCCATTGCCTTGTTTGAGAACAACGATAAGGATACAATTATTAGAATGGATATAGCTATTCTCATGGTATAATTTTGCATCTTCAAAACGGCCATCATTCCTGATTATTGCCGTTTGGCCTTAATAATCTTCTCACCTGTGTATATGGAAGCAATGCCAAAGCTAAGTCGCTTCTCTCTAACATTAGAAAAACCAGCCTCGCGCATAAGGTGTAAAAACCGTTCGCCATTTGGGAACTGCAAAACCGATTCGGGCAAATATGTATACGCCTCGTGGTGACCCGAAAACATCTTACCAAAGAATGGAAGTACCTTTAAAAAGTAGAACTTATAAAACTGAACAATAGGGAAACGGCGCGGCATGGAAAACTCGAGCACAGCAACCACTCCACCGGGTTTTAAAACTCTGCACATATCGGCCAATCCAGCATCAAGATTGGCAAAGTTTCTTACTCCAAACGAAACAGCAACCGCGTTGAATGAGTTTGTGGGAAAAGGTAGGCTTTCAGAGTCGCCATAGAGCAACGTTATGATATCACTCAGCCCTTTACGAGCAATTTTTTTTCTTCCCACCTCGAGCATTCCCTCCGAAATGTCAACCCCAACGATTCCATCTGGTTTAAGACGGGTAAGGGCTATTGCCAGGTCGCCGGTTCCCGAGGCCACATCCAAAATACGCTCCGGTTTGTAAGGTGCTATTAGTTTAACTAACTTTCTTCGCCAAACCTTATCGATATTGAGGGACAAAAAGTGATTCAAAAAATCGTAGGTTGGAGCGATACTATTAAACATTCCGATAACCTTATCTTTATCTGCCATAATGAATTAAACGTTAATTATTCCAAGCACTAAACAAAATACTTTCGAAGATCATAGATAAAGCCATAAGAAACATCGTCTATCCTCACTTCGGCCTTAGTAACATGGCCAAGGGTGCGAAAGTTCTGCTTTTGAGCAACCATAAAATCGATGAATTGAACTTCCCGTGACGAAGCAACTGTTACTGCGGCCATTCCAGGTGCTTCACCAAATAAAAAGGCGTTAGGTGTAATTTCAGAATCGGTAGTAATATCGAAGCCTAAACCGCTGGCATGTCCACACTCAATTAAGGAGGTGAATATTCCGCCCCTTCCGACGCTGTGGGCCGAACTTAATATCCCTAATTGAAATAGTTTATGGATTGTTTTCTGTAGGCGAAACTCCTTGGCTAAATCGAAATAGGGCAATTCAGCCTTTTGTTCGAGTCCGAGAGACTTCTCCAATTCGCTTCCATTGATCGTAAGTGCAGGATCACCGAGAAGGTAGATCATATCGCCTTTCTCCATAAAGGTACGTGCCAACGGTACAGGACCATCAACAATTCCTAAGACTGCAATAGAGGGTAATATGGTCTCCTGTTCGCCAACACGCTCTTTAACAAAAGGTTTTTGCAAAGACCCCACAACGCCCCATTTGGCCGAGACCTCTTCAAATATCTGCTGAAGTCGTCCAACCAATTCGAACTGGGCTTCGGTACCTCCAAAAACGGCGGGTACAAGGGTCGCCTGCAACGGAACAGCCCCAGAGCAAATGACTTTCCGAGTAGCCTCAGCAAAGTTGAGCACAAGGGCCCGTTCCTGATCAATTTGGGATAGACGCGGATTTAAAACTTCTGCAACTGCAAGATGGCGCTTTAGCGTTCGGAGTACATTTATACCCGCATCGGAGGGGTTACTCAAATTGGGGCCCCCTTGCAAACTGGAGTCAAACTGCTCCTTGAACCAGAGTTTGGGCGAAAAGCTGGTACTGGAAAGAACCACCTCAATAGCTTCTTGCAGACTAACCACATCAGTATCATCGGCAAGAACAATTTTATCAAAGCAAGGAAGGTTGTATCTTGTAACTGTGATCTTCTCCTCAGTAAACTCCTTGCCCAAACCTATAGGGAAAATTAGCGATTCATCCCGCAACCCTCTAATATTTACAACTTCCTCAGAGATTATCTCGCCGATGCAGGAATAGGGAATATCCCATTTTTCGAGGATGGCTTCCAAAATATTCTCCTTCCCTATTGGGCAAACAGCAATTAACCTATTTAACGTTTCAGAGACGAGTATCTCCGAGTTCGAACAGTCGACTTTCCCCGTTAAGATTTTGGTTAAGTCAATAGAAATTCCTAAGCGCCAACGCATCGCCAGCGTAATGGATGCATTAAGTAAGCCAAGTGTAGTTAGAGACTCAACATCATCAATTAAATCGGCTTTAAAAAGATCACCCAGAGCAAAGTCAATTTGCTTAGCAAATATGCCGTTGCTTGGGGAGTCAAAATTGGTCTTAAAACCAAATGCTCGAGTAAGAATACCCGACTCCTTGCTATAGAATGTAGGAAGGGTAAAGTCTCCAAACATAAATACCTTTTGACCTTCGGCTAGCGGACGCTTACACTCAGCCCCCTTTCGAACGCCAATGATAGTGCTACAAACAAAAGGCTCGGCATCTAATTCCGAAGAGACAATCACTCCGCCCTCAATCATTGGGATTCCAAGTCCTTGCGTAAACTGGCTCAACCGCAGTGTAGCGTCGCTTGTAGCTTTATTGATTACGACATCGGGGGAAACCAACCAATGGGCATAGGATGTTGGCTTGAATCCATTTACTGCTAAATGCCAAAACCCATCCGAGATACGTTCCAGTCCATCAACCAACGGTTTTCCATTGGAAAAGGCAACAGACTGCTGCAATGATGCATACCATCCCTCGCCAATACTACAGTAGGAAAGTGGTGGAGTGGTTTGCTCAATATTTGCTTGAATGGCCAAAGTAAATAGGGCTACACGCTCCAACTCACCACCTTGTTCTTCCATTAGCTGCATAAGTCTTTCTTGGGCTACGTCGGCTAGATTAGCTTCGTGCAGTAAGACTTTAAGCGATTTCAGAGGAGTCATTTAGCCGGATTCTAGTTTATGGACAAATATAGCGTTTTTGGGCACTACAACACAATAGCGCCTCTGCACATTTATATGAATCTACTTCACAGCAGATTACAAACTTCAGAATATTATTAAAAACAATAACGATCAGACGAGACAACGCATATTTTCCGTAAAAGATTCATTGCTGCTAAAAAACAGGTTCCTATATCAAGGAATAGTCCTACTTTTGCACCTCATTTCAGTCGATGGTTGGGATCGGCAAATAACCTTGATCTGCTTTTGAATAATTATGGTCAGTTTGTGAATAAAACAAGGCAACAAGGCGTGTATCTGCTTTTCTACGCAGCCGAAAATAAACGGCCGTATTCTCAAAACGTTGAGAAAAACAAATTCAAAGAATAAATACAAAAAAACATAATAAAACAATGAAGAAACTTGCATTAGTAACTGGAGCCACGTCTGGAATAGGCAAAGCTACGGCAATGCTTTTGGCCGAAAATGGATACAGCTTGATTCTTACCGGAAGAAGAGCAGAGTTGCTCGAATCGGTAAAGAAAGAAGCGGAGATTAAGCACAAAACCGAAGTTTTGGCCCTTAATTTCGATGTGAGAGATAAGGAGGCCGTGGCAAGTGCAGTTGAATCTCTTCCTGAGCGCTGGAGGAAAATTGATGTGTTGATTAATAACGCAGGCTTAGCTGTGGGCTTAAACCATATTCAGGATGGCGTGATTGACGATTGGGATAGAATGATCGATACCAATATAAAGGGGCTACTTTACATCACCCGTGCGATAGTTCCGTTAATGATTGAAAGAGGCAGTGGACATATCATAAACATTGGGTCCATCGCAGGAACCGAGGTATATGAAAACGGTAATGTTTATTGTGCTTCGAAGCATGCAGTGGAAGCTATTACAAAGGGCATGAGGATTGATCTTTTGAAAGAAGGAATCAAGGTTTCAGGAATTAGACCGGGTATGGTTGAGACAGAATTCTCCAGCGTAAGGTATAAAGGCGACGATGAACTCGCAAAGAAAACCTACCAAGGAATTAGCCCGCTCTTTGCAGAGGATATTGCACAGACCATACTATTTGTGCTAAATCGTCCTGCACATGTTAATATTAACGACTTGGTGATAATGCCTACGGCACAAGCTAGTGCAACCTACGTTAACCGTGTTGTCCAATAGCAATTATCCGACTACGATACAAAAGCTCCGATTTCCGGGGCTTTTTTTTGTTACAAGGCGAATTACATTGGCTATAAGCGATATATTCCAGCAACAAACCTCATCTAAAAATAGGCTAACGCCCACCTTGAGGAGATACTACAAATTCTATTTACCTTTGCCTCGAAGAAAGATTCCCTCAAAACCGTTTTTCTATGCTTGAATTTAAATTTATTGAGTTGGTTGGCGCCTTTGTTGTGCTGTTTGCAATTATCGACATTCTTGGTGCTGTTCCTATTATCATTAGCCTTCGCAATCAACAGAAAGTGATTAAGGCCGAAAAAGCGGTCTCTATCTCACTCCTTATATTCATAGCCTTCCTTTTTGTGGGTGAGATTATTCTTAATCTATTTGGGGTAGATATTGCTTCCTTTGCCGTGGCTGGATCGCTGGTAATTTTTGTGCTGGCCATAGAGATGATTTTCGGCGTAGAAATTTTCAAGCACGAAACCACCTCATCGGGAGCCACTATCGTGCCCATTGCCTTCCCCCTTATCGCAGGCCCTGGGGCAATTACAACTCTACTCTCAATTCGTGCCGAGTACCATACAATCAATATCATTGCAGCCCTAATCCTTAATCTGCTTTTCGTATATCTAGTGCTACGAACCGTAGACCGCGTGGAGCGTATTGTTGGTCAAGATGGCATTTTCATTCTCCGGAAATTCTTCGGAGTAATTCTTTTGGCTATTGCCGTTAAACTCTTTGCCAAGAACGTAGTGATTATGTTCTCTTAAAAAATCAGAAGAGAGAGATAGTTAAATTCAACGAAAAAAGAGAAGTTATTTTAAGCAAGGAATAGCAAAACGCAGTAATCATTGCAACAATAATAGGACGAAAAATAAGAAGAGACGCAGTAAACCTGCGTCTCTTCTTATTATCCTAATAATAGTTACTACTCCATCCGAAACGGCACATTGAGCTTTTCGGCAATTTCGGCCAAATCTTTAATAACCGGAGCAATAAGTTTAATACCCTCCTTGGTAATTCGCTCCTCAAACAACCGCTCGGGATCACCGGGAATCATAACTGGAGGTTGACCCTCAATTCCTTTTGCGTTACGGAAGGTCTCAATCCATTGATCCATCTTCCCTTTAAAATCTTCGGCCGGACGGAAGGCATCGATGCGCATAGCGCCAAAGAAGTGACCAAGTCCGTCTCCTACACTTTGCTCGAGTAAAGGCAAATAGGCAACCTGAGGCGGAACGAATGGACCAAAATTGGCACCAGAAAAAACTGCAGAAAATATATCCACCAACGAACCCATGCAGTATCCCTTGTGGCTGGCATGGTCGGCACTTCCACCAAGCGGCAAAATTGCACCACCCTCCAACAGGATATCCGGTTCGATACTTGGGTTGCCATGCTTATCCTGTACAAACCCAAAGTCAAGTTTCTCCCCCTTCTTTCCCATAATTGCGAGTTTGCCACGAGCAATTGGGGTAGTTGCAAAGTCGGCGACAAAAGCAGGCTGATTCAGCGTTGGAATAGCCACTGCAATAGGGTTCGTTCCCAACAGCTTACTGGTGGAATAGGTAGGCGCCACGAGGGGATTTGCGTTGGTCATGGAAATACCAACCATGTCGTGCTCAAGGGCCATCATAGAGTAGTATCCAGCAATTCCAAAATGGTTCGAGCCCTTGGTTGCCACCCAACCGGTGCCAACATTTCGTGCCTTCTCAATTGCAATTTCCATACTCCGCTTTGCCGCCACTGGGCCTAAGGCACCATCGCCATCAACGGTAGCAGTGCTAGGCGTTTCATGAATAATCCTTACTTTAGGCGTTACGTTTATGCGGCCAGCTTCCACCAACAGATAATAATCTTTTACCCGCATCATACCATGCGAGGAGAGCCCGCGCAACTCTGCTTTTACCAGTAATTCGGCAACCACTTTTGCATCGGAGGGCGGACAACCCATCTGCTCAAACAATCGAGCCGTAAATGCTTCTAGATATTGATGAGTATACATAATTTGCTTCGTTTTACTTTAATAATTGGACAACAAAGGTAAAAAAGATTCCATAGGAAGTTTGACCGACAGGCTGGAATTAGAGGCGATAAAGATTAATTTGCCCCTAGAAAAAGTTGCAATTATGGGCAAAACTCAAATGGGCAAGAGGATAATGCCGTATCAATATCTCGCAGCGGAATAATACCCAACGGCAATTTTACCTACCTTCACCCATTCCAAATAAGACACGACATGAAACAGCAATTGAATTCAGCCATATTCATCGATCTATTTACCGAGATTGAGCAAAAACTCAGGGAGATTTGCGACGATCGCTACCACGCAGGCTTTACCGAACTTGTGCGAAAAGCAAGGGCGTTTCATCCGGCGATACAGAGATACGCCAACGATTTAAGAGAATTTGCTGAACTCCGCAACGCCATAACCCATACCCGCCGCGAGAACTTTGTTATTGCTGAACCACATGACGATATTATAAAGGAAATTCGGAAAATTCGGAACATGCTGAATAACCCGCCGAGGTTAAACAGCCTGCCTATGAACAAACCATACTACACCACCCCCACTACCCCGGTAATGGATATGCTGAAGACATTTGCCGAAAAAGGATTTGTGCGCTGCCCTGTAGTAGATAAAGATCGGGTAGTTTGCCTGATAACGGCGAAAACGCTTGCAAAATGGCTAACCGAAACCATCGTTACCAATACAAATATCGAAAAGGCGCTTGTGTCAAGTTTAATCCCTTTTACAAATATTCGAGATTTTGCGATTGTCCCTGCCAACGTAGATATTCTGACTGTTTACAACATGTTTAAGCGGTCGATGAAAGATGGAAACTACATACAATCCATTCTAATAACCGAAAACGGGAGTGCCGCTAGCCCTCTTGTTGGCTTATTTACTCCCAGCGACCTGCCAAAGATAGTAGAGCTAATGGATATGGACTAAGCGAACCTTTCTAAGCGCAAACGGACTAAATTGTGAGGAATGCCGCGATTCTTTAATCCAATTCGTGGCAGATGCCTCACATCACGCTAGCAATAGAATTGGTTGACTAACTCTAGGTTGTCATCAAAAATGGCCATTCAGTAATTATCCATGTCTAGTCTTAGGGAATACTGACACCAAATTTAATGAAAGAAAAAACGCTTTAGAGGTTATCCAAAGCGCCCAAATCATAAGAAAACCTGAGAGTTCACCTACTCCTCATTATTCATAAATCCCTGATCGTGCAATACTTTAAGGAACGCCTTTGAAAAGGCAACATTATCCTTCTTGGTATAGCGATTGTCTGTAAAGATTTGCGCCAATGTCTCTTTTTTGTTTTCCTCTAGCAGCTGTTTGGTGGATGGCATTGCCTCCTTCTCTGCATAGAGCCTATTGATATCGTCGGGAGAATAGTCGTGGTAAACCTCACGATGCACAACGGCCTCCAACGGTAACCGATCTGTGAGTTCTGGAATCGTTTCGGGATACCCAACCACCGCTGTGGTAATTGGCACTACACCCTTGGGCAGACCCAGCACCTCAATGATTTTAGCAGCCGTATAGGTAGTTGTGCCGAGATAGCAAATACCTAACCCTTTATCCTCAGCGGCAATGCACACATTTTGTGCAGCAAGCAGGGCATCGATGGCAGCGGTAGTAAACGATAGAAAGTTGTCATACCCCGGAGTAGCCTTGCGCTGTTCGCACCACTTGGAAAAGCGATTAAAATCGGCACAGAAAGTTAGCACAACCGGCGCCTGTGTAACCATTGCCTGATTGAAATGGCAGGGAGCCAACTGCTTCTTAATCTCAGCATCGGTGGTTACCACAATGCTATACACCTGCATGTTTCCAGTGTTAGACGCTCTTGTTCCTGCCAATAGTATCTCATTCAATATAGCATCATCAATTCTGTTGGTCTTATACTTACGTATGGAACGATGGTTCATTATTGCCTTCATAGTAGTCTGTTTTTATTACTACAAAGGTAAGAAAATGAGGAAAGAGTATAGAGAAGTTTACAAATTAGAGATTGAATCACCTAAAATATTCCTAAATCGAAGCAAAAACCGCTAGAGAATAAGCATATAGAAACAGATTAATATCCCTTAATTGTATTGCATTAGATCCAACCATAAACCAACTCGCATCAAAGAGAGTAGATTGTTAGAGAACATATTCCCATTAGAAATAAAAAAATTGCGTAGTTTTATATCGAATAAAATTATACGGCTTTGATTTCAAGAAAAACACGGTACGCATTAATGGCACTACTCCGATTGGCTAAGGAGTATGGCAAAGGGCCTATTCAGATTGCCGAAATTGCCAAAGGTGAATCCATTCCCCAAAAATTTTTGGAGTCGATTCTCAACGACTGCAAAAAAATGGGCGTAGTGCAGAGCAAAATGGGTAAAGCCGGAGGCTATTTTCTGATAAAACCCCCTGTAGATATTGACTTGGCTACCATCTATAACCATTTTGAAGGCCCCGCCGCCATGCTTTCCTGCGTAAGCGACAAATACTATGAACCCTGCGAATTTGGTAGGAACGAGGAGCATTGCGGCATATGCAAAACATTCAAGAAAATAGATGCCCAAACCAGTGCCATTCTTAAATCGACCAACTTACAATCGATAATTGATGAGGACCAAACAGGATACTATAAATAATCACGGGACCGTTTAATCATGGACAGTAAGGATGATTAGGAATGATTTCGACAATACAAAGAACCCAGTTATTCTCTAAAACCAGCATTATAATTAGGTATTGCACAATTGGAAGAGTTGTCTTTTTATCTATTTTACTCGGACTGCTCATTGGCACCAATAACCTCAACGCTCAAAGCGGATACCCCATTCGCATCATAAATGCTGAGACCAACGAGATTTACAAAAATATAATCCTTCCATCCTTCGATTCTCTTGCCATTGCTCAAACAATCCAACGGGTAGTAATTAGCCTATGGGCAAAAGGTTATGCCGAAGCAGGGATCGACTCTGCGACCATAGATTCCACACAAGCAAAGTTTTCCCTTCATAAAGGAACCCGTTTCAAAACTGCTAAGTTTAAAATTGTAGCTCCTTCCAAAGTGCTCCAAAATCTTCCCTTTTATATAAAGGTACACAACGTTGGTTTGCTATCCCTAACCTCCGCCACTGATGCGCTACTCAATAGCACCGAAAACCAAGGATACCCATTTGCAACCTTTACGCTCGATTCGGTAGCCGTCGACGGCAATAAAATAACAGGACTGCTCCGCCTGATTCCCGGCACTTTCGTAGTCTTCGACACCCTAATCATAAAGGGACAGTTTAGGGCGAACCGCTCATACCTCAACTATCTTCTGGGTATTAAAAAAGATGAAGTATACCGCGAACGATTGGTGAAACAAGTGAGTTCCACCATTACCAGATTGGGATATCTCGCCGAGCAACGCCCTGCCGAGCCTGAATTTATTCCAAGAAAAGCACGCATCTACATTTATCTCCGTCAGCGAAAAGCCAACCAGGTAAGCGCACTCATTGGCCTAGCAGGCAAAGAGAATGGCGGCATGACATTTAAAGGCGATGCCGACCTAAAGCTAATCAATACGCTTAACCTTAGTGAGAAAATCGAACTTCACTGGCGAAAGTTGGAGGCGAATGAGCAAAAATTCGACGCCTCAGTAACCTTTCCTTGGCTTGGAATTGGCGGTTTAGGAAGTTCTGCGGGTATAGCCATTTATCGCCGCGACACTACGCTACTGGTGGTCAATCCAACGCTAGCACTCAACTGGAGCATACCCGGGGGCCACACAATACAAGCCTTCGTCAATATCCGAAAAGTTGCCACCAATGGGCGAATAACCCTACCCGGATATGGCACAAGCAACGCAACCCTTTACGGACTCGGCTACAACTTTGAAAAAACAAAAGGCACCCTTTTTCCCATTGCTGAGATGAAGATGGCCACCAAGGTAAGCGTGGGTAGCCGCAGCGCCGACTACCCCACCGAGAACCAAACTGTCCTATCCCGCAAGTCAACCGCTTTTGGATTAAACTTTCACGCCAGTCTTTACCGGAGTTTAGTCGGCCCGTTTGGCTTATATGCTGGATACACGGGGGCGGCAATCGGTGCTTTTGGTGGAAATGGGTATAATCAACTTTTCTACAACGAACTTCTCCAGGTGGGCGGCTACGGCTCATTACGCGGATTCAACGAAGAATTCTTTTGGATATCGTCCTACCACGTAGGCACTGCCGAAGCCCGTTTTTACTTCGAAAGCGAGTCGTTTGCATTCCTTTTTGTGGATAAAGGGTATCTCGAGCGAAACTACATTGGAGGATTTCAAACCTTTTCGCCCACTGGCATTGGCGTTGGAACACAACTGGAGATGGGGAATGGACTTTTCCGGCTGGCCTACGCCCTTGGAAGCACCAACGGAGCTACGCCCAAATTTAAGGAGGCGAAGATACACTTCGGGTTTACTGCTCGGTTTTAAAATCGAAAAGCAACATTACCCAAGCACCGAAATTGTCACCGAAATTCTTAATGGCACGACACCCCCTGTCGGTATATTGTAGTTACCTTGCCACCACATTACCAAACTTTAGTCATTACAACGATATTAGGCCCAACTATGCGGAAACTTTTACTCAACGCGCAACTTTTACTACTGTTTGGTGTGCTTCTTAGCAGCAACGCAATAGCACAGATTGTGACTTTCGATTTTGCAGGTAAAACAGGTAGCGAACTGTCGGTTGCTTCGAACTACAACGATGCAAAACTGACTCCGTCCACCATTACAAGAGGCTCTGGCATAACGGCCGGGAACAATGCTGATCGTTTCAACTCTACCGGATGGGCTGCAACTTCGACCATTGATCTTACCGACTACGTTGAATTTACAATCACCCCAGCAGCCCGAAAAAAGTTTACCATCAGTGAAGTTGTGTTACAACACCAACGTTCCGCAACAGGCCCAAAAACCTTTGTGATTCGCACTAACCTCGACAACTATGCCACCAACGCCTGCACCGAGGTTGTCATTGCCGATGTTACCTCTACCCTAAGTTCCATCTTCACACTAAATCTGCCTTCACAAAACCAACCAGTCATCATAAGACTATACGGATATAATGCGGAAGGAACAACTGGGTTAGGATCATGGGGGCCTGAAGGGCCCAATGACGATATTATAGTAAATGGCACGACAGATATTGATGTGCTGAACACCGAAACAGACATTACCAGCTTTTCTATTCCTCAACAGACCAGTCCGGCAACCATAAATCCAACAAACCATACCGTAAACATTGAAGTGGCCTACGGAACTTCAGTTACCGCACTGGTGCCAACAATTGGAGTTTCCGATGGGGCAACAATTTCGCCAAATAGTGCAACTGCACAGAACTTTTCTACTCCGGCTACCTACAACGTAACTGCCGAAGATGGAGTAACCAAGCAGCCATGGACAATTACTGTTTCGGTTTCAACTGTTGAACCCGGACCAGCAATTACTTCCCTAACACCAACAAACAAAGAAGTTGGCGTGGCCACGAATACTGCTTTAAGCATCACATTTAACACGGGCATTCAAACGAAGAGCGGCTTTATAAGAATATACAAGGCCGTAAACGATCAAGAAATAGCCGCAGTTAATGTAGCCAATACCACTATAAAGGGGACAGTAGCCGAAGTCATTCTTACTACGGCCCTCGAAATAAATTACTCCTACTATATAAAGGTAGATCAAGGAGCGTTTTCGAACCTAAATGGTGTAAATTTTGAAGGCATAGCAAGCGATATAAGGTGGCAATTCACAACAAAACAAGTAAGTAGCGATGCAACCATATCATCTAAAATATACACAGTTAATGGAACGGCGGGAACTATTACCAACGTACCCGAAAACACAACCATAGATGCATTCAGGAGCAACTTAACGCCTGCCCTAAATGCCACCTTTGAAGTATACAACAATGCAAGGGCAGCAATTGCAACCGACCTGAATACCGGATATACAGTTGTGGTAACGGCTCAAGATGGAACAACAAAAAAGACTTATACTATTGCACTCATAACAGGTATAAAGTCCAACGAAAGTGTTTTGGTAAGCGCCTACCCCAACCCATTCAGTAGCACCTTTACAATTACCGCAGGAAGGATTATAAACAACGTCTCTATCTCGAATTTGCTTGGCCAAAAGGTATTAGACCAGACAGTCAATCAATTGGAGAAACCTATTTATATGTTAGATGTTCCAATGGGAGTATATATAGTAACCGTTAATCTTGATAATGGAACCAGCACCAAGTTGCGTATGGTAAAAAGATAGGCCGCGAAGATGCTAGATCGATGAAAACATCACCTTTATAACACGCTCACCGTTAACGCACACCGAAATAGTTACACTAATTTAACACTAATTTTCCATATTTTATTGGGAATTCACCCAACTTGGCGTAACTTGTTTTCCCTTTCCACCCAAAAATAACGGGGGTAAGAACCTAAAAATGAACACCAAACAACTTATATTCACCTAACAACCTTAAATTATGAAGCTAAAAACTTTACTCACAACCACACTCACCTCACTTATGCTAGTCACTACGGTGATTAGTGGTATGGGGCAAGCAATTTTCACAGAAACCTTTAACTACGCCACCCCTGCTTACGTTGGAGGTAATGGTGCCGCAGGAACTACTTCCAATGGATGGACTACCCATAGCGTAACAGCCGGACAAACAACCACAGTCGACATTCAAGATGGCAGTTTATCCTATAGTGGATTAGCCGCTTCTGTTGGAAATAAGGTTCTTTTATTTAGCAATGCAAATGCAACTTCAAGAGATATTAATGCAGGCTTTACTACGTCATCTGCAAATGCAATGTATTTCTCAGCGATAGTTAATATAGTTGATAATTCACAAATTAATACTACGGGTGACTACTTTATGGCCTTTGGTGCTACGTCTGGTACTTCTGTGACATCTTTAGGCGGTCGCCTTGGTATTAGATCAACAAATACTGGCGCGAATTTCAGATTTTGCATACAAAACATATCGACAGGTACTACTACCTATACTGATTATGCGACAGATTTAACTTACGGAACGTCCTATCTTGTTGTAGTTAAATTCGATAGAAGCACAACCCCTACAACTGCAACCTTATGGGTTAACCCAACTACTTTGGGCGGTTCAGAACCTGCAGGTTCTGTTTTCAATAATTCTGGAACGGCATCATTTACTGCTTTTACATCAATTATGTTAAGAAATTCGAGTACTACTCCAAAAGCAGAGATTGATGAGATTCGCGTTGGAACAACCTTTGCAGATGTTACCCCAGTGGGAGTTGATGCAACTGCCCCAGTAGCTACCTTTAATCCTACTGCTGCCGCAACCGGAGTTTCTAGCGCTATAGTACCTACCATCACCTTTGATGAGGCTATTCATAACACATCTGATGGTTCCCTTGTAACTGATGCTGATCTAACCTCGCTTATTACTTTTACTGAAACCAGTGCAGCAGGAACTGCTGTTCCTTTCACCGCTACTATTGGCGCTGCCAGCAAGGTTATTACCATCACCCCTAGCGCAAGCCTTACACCAGGACAGCTTTACTACTTGGCCGTTGCCCCTGTGCAGGATGCTGCAGGAAATGACACTACTTCTCAGAGCATCACTTTTACTACGGCAGCCACATTAAGCACTGCAACAAACATTACCTTGTTTAATCTTGCCGGTATTGCTGGAACCATTGATGCTACAGCCCATACAGTAAGCGTAGTGCTACCTTATGGTACCGCTATTACCGCTATTGAACCAATCATCACCCTTTCGTTAGGTGCAAGTGCAAGTCCTACAGGTGTTCAAAACTTCACCTCCCCAGTTACTTACACTGTTACTGCGGAAGATGGCATTACTATTATGCCTTGGATAGTTACCGTTACCTTCACTGCCCCTGAATTCACCGCCACCTATCCAAAATCAACAAACATTGGTAAGAACCAATTCGATGTTGTGGTAAATTTAAAGAGCGCAGCAAAGGTTTACTTCCTCAAGCTAGCCTCTGGAGTTGCTGCCCCTGTTAGCGCTGATATCAAAGCAACAGGAACAATGATGGATATTACAACTGCGGCTACCGATTTCAATTCAACCATTACCGGTTTGGAGGCTAGCACTACCTACGATGTGTATTTTGTAACCGAAGACAACGCAGGAACCATACTAATGTCCACCCCAATTAAACGTTCATTTACCACTGGAGCCGGCATGCTAACAATCCACGACATTCAATACACAGTGAATGCTTCGGGCGATTCTCAGTATAAAGACCAAACCGTTACTACTTCAGGTATTGTAACAGCAATTAAGTTAAATACAACTTCAGGAGCACAATCTTCATTCTACATTCAGGATGGTGCTGGTGAATGGAATGGTGTTTTAGTTTATGTAATGACTCCAGCTGTTGCATTAGGCGACAAGGTAACTGTAACCGGTAAACTTGTAGAATATAACAAATTAACAGAATTCGAGGCCACTTCAGTTGTGACAATAGACAACTCTAATAACCCACTTCCTGCTGCAGCAGAAATCACCACAGCAGCAGCGAGCGGCGAAGCCTATGAAAGCGTTCTTGTAAAGGTTAAAAATGCAAATTGTGCTAGTGGGTCAGCTGGTGTATTTGTGGTTAACGACGGATCTGGTGATTTAACTATTCACAAATCTCTCTTCGCCACATTAGAGTTAGCAATTAGCAGCAAATACGACATCACAGGTGTTATGGCTTGGTATAATTCAAGTAATATTTTCGAATTATACCCACGAAGCGCTGCCGATGTAGTCCTTGTTACTGGTATCGCTAATAACGAAGTTATTGCTACCAGAGCATTCCCTAATCCATTCAGCAACGATTTCACCATCAATGCTGGTAAGGTGGTTCGCAACGTAACCGTTTCGAATATGCTTGGCCAAAAGGTTATGGAAAGAGCTTACAGCGAGTCTGAAATCTCGGTTCCAACCTCTGATCTACGTTCAGGCATTTACCTCGTAAATGTTAAGTTCGAAGATGGCACTACTACTACCCTTCGCATGGTGAAGAAGTAATATTCGACCAAAATGATTTAAAAAGGCCCTGCAAACGCAGGGCCTTTTTTTCAAGCCAAACATTTTCATCATTCGTGAAATTATATCAACTACTTAACGAATAGGGTTTTACATATTAAATTGAAAGCGTGTGATATCATTGATGAAAAGCACAAAACGAGAGATTAAATCTTCTGTTGGGATATAAACAACTAAAAGAAATGTGGTATTTTTACAGCGAAAACAATCCCGTTTTTTTTAAAGAACCATCTCGAAAGAGATATCAGTCAACGTAAGTGTAAGTATTGAAATAGGATCACAACGCTATTGCATTAAAGACAAATTCAGTTTAAATCTTTTAATATCAACTGATTATGAAGCGAACATTCCAGATATGCATTTTCATTTCAATCCTATTCATTGAAATCCTTCTGACCTCCTGCAGTAACAATATACCTTGTCCTGTATATGCTAAGCAGACAAATCTCACTAATACGCAGAAACCCGCATAATAATTCTGTGTAATACGAAATAAATTATTTACTTTAGCAAACAGTAACCTAATATTACAGAAATGAAAAAGACCTTAATCCTTCTTGCCTTGGTTGCATTTATAGGTTCATTAAGCAGTTGTAAATCATCGAAACCCTGTCCTGCTTACGCTAAAGTAAAAGCAGAACGAACTGTAAACTCATAAGGAAGGTCTAGCCTTCCTTTTTTTTCGAATAGGCATCAAAAGTTTTTTCCAATCCAAAAGCATCCGTTAAGGTCAAATTCTAATACCTTTACAGAGCAATAAAACTTTCATTGCTTGAAAAGAATAGCTATTAGAATCCTCTTTGTTCTCCTTGCTTCGGTTACAGTAGAAGTAGGCCAAACTTATGCGCAGGGTCAAGTAGACACTTCCAGTTCCAAAATATTCTACCGGAACGAGATGACTGGCGGAATCATGCTAAATTCCAACGGTTTCGGTTTTGGATACCGGTTTGCAAAACGGCAAAACTACTTAAACAAGCGGATTTTTGAAGCCGATTTCTCGTGGGTAAAGCATCCCAAAGAAGAGAGAATCAACAACCCCGCCTACCCCAGCAACCGAAGCTTTGTTTTCGGAAAACAGAATAACTTCTATACCCTTCGGTTAGGTGCCGGACTTCAGCGAGAGCTGTTTTCGAAAGCCGACGTAGGTAGCATAGCCATTCGAGTAATAGGTAGCACCGGTTTCTCATTAGGCATTCTAAAGCCTTGCTACTATGAGGTATTAACCACCACAGCTATCCCAAACGAGTACGAAACTCACACCCAGAAATTCACCGAGAATATCCACAGCGCTTTCGATATCTATCAGCGTTCCTCATTCTTTAAGGGGATTAACGAAGTGGAGCCCGTTCCTGGTGCATATATAAAAGCAGCGCTCAGTTTTGAATATAGCCATCAAGAAGAAATTCTCCACGTCATAGAAGGAGGGATGTTGATTGAGGGTTTTTATAAAAAAATCCCAATAATGGCGCTTACCGAAAATAACCAGTTCTTTATATCGGTATTTATAAGCTATCGTTTTGGGCGCGTGATCGATCCAAGGTTGCAGGCAATAAGACGGCAACAACGAAAAGATGCAGTGGAATAAGTATGTCGAGATAGCGGCACCACTAGTGTGGTAACGATTGCGTAATTTACAGACATTTACCATAGCCATTGTTTGGCAACTATTCATGGTTTATTGTATCTTTGTAAATTGAAAGGGAAAAGCAGATAATCTCTGAATGTTTCACAATTAATATACTATCAACATGGCAAAAATTAAGCTGGCAATCAACGGATTCGGCCGAATCGGTCGTAACGTATACAAGATAGCCATTGAAAATCCAGAAATCGAAGTTGTAGGTATCAATGACCTTACCGACACCAAAACATTAGCTCACCTCCTTAAATACGACTCTACCCAAGGCAGATTCGATGGCGTAGTAACCTTCGACAAAGAAGGTATTATCGTAAACGGCAAAAAAGTTCCTGTTTATGCCGAAAGAAGCCCTAGAAACATTCCTTGGGCTGTTACTCCAGATGTTGTTATTGAATCAACCGGTATTTTCACCCAACGCGAAAGCCCAAAAGGTGGATACGGCGATCACATCCTCAATGGAGCAAAGAAGGTAATTCTTACCGTTCCTTCGAAGGATGCCATCGATAATATGATTGTTCTTGGCGTAAATGATGCCGACTTGAAGGATAGCGACACCTGTGTTTCGAATGCCTCTTGCACCACCAACTGCCTTGCTCCTATCGCAAAGGTACTTAACGATGCTTTCGGAATCGAAAATGGCTTCATGACTACCGTTCACTCCTATACCAACGACCAAATGGTTCTTGACGCTCCTCATAGCGACCTTAGGAGAGCTCGTAGCGCAGCAGTTTCGCAAATCCCCACTACCACTGGTGCTGCTAAGGCTGTAGGAAAGGTTATTCCTGCACTTAAGGGTAAGCTCGATGGTTTAGCTGTTCGCGTTCCCACCCCAACTGGCTCGCTTGTTGACTTCGTGGTAAACCTCAAGAGAGAAGTTACTATTGAGGAAGTTAACGCAGCAATGAAAAAAGCGGCTGATGGTCCAATGAAGGGTATCTTGGAATATACCGAAGATCCAATTGTTTCTGTTGACATTATTCACAATACACATAGTTCCATCTTTGATGCACTAAGCACCATGGTGAATGGAAAAATGGTTAAGGTATTGTCTTGGTACGATAACGAGTGGGGTTACTCCTGCCGCGTTGTTGACTTGGCAGTAAAACTATTCAGATAGTATCATAAAAGACTCCCGAAATCGGGAGTTTTTTAATGTTCAAAAGGGAGCCGTAAAAAGCTCCCTTTTCTTGTTTATCTCCAGCAGTTTCGAACTCTTAATGCCAACCTACGTAAAAATGAGCAACGAATAAGCCAAGCTAAAAAGAACATATGCACTACTTCTGTTGTTAGAAAAACTAATTCGATGCAAGTTGTAGCCAATAATAGAAAGAAGCAACCGCAAAGTTTTTCTATACAGAGAGTAAAGAGTTTTATTTTTTTATGATATTGCAAGCCATAAAATCGCAAGCAAAAACAGAGAGTTATGAACGCAAACCCAACAACCTTGATAAGAACCATTGCCATCGCCACAGTAGGTATCGCGGTGTTCCTTTCTACAAGCGCTCAACCTACTCGCACAAAAGTGTCGTTGCAAAAGAGTTCTGAAACGAGCACCATTATTACCATTGATGTTCCTAATTCGAATCAGGTAATGGTAACCACACCTCGAGGCGAAGCATCCATTTTCTTTATTGATGGTGCGGTAAATACGCTGGAAAAAGGTACGCCAATATTACCAAAAATAACGCGTTCGGTAATAATTCCAAACGGCTGCACAGCCAGTGTAAGAGTTGTGTCCTCGAATTTTCGGGATATCGAAAACATTAGTATTGCGCCATCAAAAGGAAATATAAGCAGAGATATTGATCCAGCAACAGTTCCATTTACTTATGGACCAACCTACCAGAAGGACGAGTTTTATCCCAAGGTGATTACTGAATTAGGAAAACCCTATATCCTACGCCAGTACGAAGGTGTTTCCGTTAACCTATTCCCGCTTCAATATAACCCTATTAAAAAAACGCTTCGAATATACACGTCCATCACCGTTGAGGTGACCTACACTAAATCAGGTGTTACAAAATCCCAAGCCAAATCGCCAACTCGTGATGAGGGGTTTAGTGAAGTATATAAATCGCAATTTATAAACTATAGCACTCAAGCCCTTCGCTACACTCCTCTGGTGGATGAGGGAACGATGTTAATCGTATGCCATCCAGCATTTATGAACGCCATGCAACCCTTTGTGGACTGGAAGAATCAACGCGGCATAAAAACGGTGATGGTGGACTACAGCCAAGTAGCAACATCAGCCGATGCACTTAAGACCTACGTTTCGAACTACTATCATACAAACGGATTAACATTTCTATTGCTTGTAGGCGATGCAGCACAAATTCCTGCAAAATCAATACCTCAAACTACTTCGTCTGGAAATGGGGATTCCGACACTTACTATGGATTTCTTGAAGGTGACGATTCTTACCCTGAAGTAATGGTAGGTCGATTTTCGGCCGAAACGGTTGCCCATGTAACAACAATGGTGAACAGAACTATTGCTTATGAGAAAAATCTTGACGAAAGCGCCACTTGGATTGAAAATGCAATGGGGATTGCCTCTGCTGAAGGAGGTGGCAGTATAGGTGACAAGGGAGAATCAGACAAGGTTCACATGGAGAATATCCGTGCCAAGCTGATTACATACGGCTACACGGCTGTTTCACAAGTATATGACCCAGGTGCTTCGAGCACAACAGTTACACAGCAAATAAACAATGGCGTTGGATTGATTAACTATGTAGGACATGGTGCCGACACCTATTGGGTTACTACGAATTTTGGTAATACGGAAGCTAGCGCATTGTCAAACAATAATAAATGGCCATTTATTTTTGATGTTGCATGCGTAAATGGAAATTTTGTTGGTAAAACATGCTTTGCAGAAGCATTCACTAGAGCATCAAATGCAGCTGGGCCTACTGGAACAGTAAATATTGTGGCATCAACCATCAACCAAGATTGGAACCCTCCAATGGCTGGGCAAGACAATATGATAGACATACTTATTGAAAGCAACCAAAACAACATACGAAGAACATTTGGAGGAATTGTTGCCAACGCATGTATGGGAATGAACGATAGCTACGGCTCCGTGGGATACGAAATGACACAATTTTGGACAACATTTGGCGACCCAAGCCTAATGGTAAGAACAAAACGCCCTTCGGCACCAGCCATATCGCATGAAGGTGTAGTAGTTGTAGTTCAAAGCACCTTTGATGTTAGCTGCTCAGCAAATGGTGCAATAGCCACACTGTGGCAAGATGGAATCATTCTGGCTTCGAGCAAAGTCAATAACGGTGTTGCTTCGCTAGGATTTTCTTCTATATCACCACAGAATCCTGCGATACTAACGATTACAGGGTTCAATCTAAAAACATATGTAGACACTATTCCTGTAATTGTTGCGGACAAACCCTTCTTAATTGTATCTTCATTATCGCCAGTTGGCGCTCTTCTAACCAAAGCGGAAGAAAGCCTAAACATGGTGCTCAAGAACTTATCGACAAACCCAATGCAGGTAACAAATGTTGGCGTTAAGCTTAGAACAAACGACAGCCGAATTACACTTATTGATTCAACTGAAACTATTACGGCCATTGGCGCTGACCCTATTGCCATAAATAGTGGATTTAAGATACGTGTAAATAACGAGTTACCAGATTTGAGCACGATTAAATTCACCGCGATAATTACAGGTACTGCGGGTGCTGATAGCTATAGCAACACGGTAACATACACTATGATTGTTAAAAAACCTGTAATTAAGATTACCGACATAGCTGTTGATGATGAGTTCGGAAACAACAACGGAAATATTGAACCAGGAGAGATTGGAACCTTAAACGTGACCATAAGCAACCAAGGTCACGCATCGGCATTAACACCAGCATTAACGCTAGGTTCAACCAACACAAGCTTGCTTGAGATACTGGCAACAACAATAAATCTAGAGACAATAAATCCGGGCGAGTCCAAAATAATAGCAGTTCAATATTCGTCCCCAGTAACAGCCGTTAATGGTCAAAAGTTATATATAAAGGCCTCAGCGGCTTGTTCAAACGGCATTCAAACAGTAGATTCGTCAGCATTTTCACTAGGCGCATCAAACTACATTTTAATGCAAAACGGAACCGTGGTAGCGTGTAGCAAAAAGCTATTCGATACTGGTGGCCCTAACGACAACTACAAGAGTGGCGAAGATTACACCCTAAAGCTTT
The DNA here is from genome assembly GCF_900096565.1 of Williamwhitmania taraxaci. Classification (NCBI taxonomy): domain Bacteria; kingdom Pseudomonadati; phylum Bacteroidota; class Bacteroidia; order Bacteroidales; family Williamwhitmaniaceae; genus Williamwhitmania; species Williamwhitmania taraxaci. The sequence continues at coordinate 133,248 of NZ_FMYP01000001.1, read as the reverse complement.
CAGCAGCAGACTCATCACTGAGGGTGAAAATAAAGTTCAACATCTTTGAGACGGACTCCAACGACAACCTAATTATATACGATGGGCCAAACGAAAAATCTCCTATTGTTGGTAATTACACGGGCAGTAAAAGCGCATTTGAAGTAGTTTCAAGTAGTTCATACCTAACCCTGAAATTTACTAGTGGATATTCGTCTTCAGGAAAAGGCTGGGATGCAGATATTCTATGTATTACACCCGCATCAGCACCCGCATGCCCAACGGTGGTTTCACCTGTAAATGGTGCTGAAAACCAACGTATTCCAGAACTTTCGTGGATAGGAAAGAATGCCGACGAATACACTGTATTCTATGGAATCGAAGCAACACCACCTCTATTTGCAAAAACAGATAAAACAACATTAGGTGTTCCTTTGCAGCCCAACACAACATTCTACTGGACAGTATCATCAAAAAACCAGGCAGGCGAGAGCGGTGGTTGCCCTGTAAATTCATTTACTACCTCAGCATTGCCAGATAGCCTATTGATGAAAGAAGGCTCAAGTATAACCTGTAATGGTAAATTCTTCGACAGCGGAGGTCCCGCCAACGACTATACAAGCAATACAAGAGAAACATATACCATTTTTCCTGCAAAACCAGGCGCTATGGTTACTGCCAACTTTACTCAACTTATATTAGAATTGGGATACGATTCGCTCTACGTTTGGGATGGTGCAAACACTCACTCAACATTAATTGGTGCATTTAATAGCCAAACGGTTCCAACTAAGCTACAAAACTTAGTTGCAAGCAACGCATCGGGAGCGCTAACATTTCAGCTATTTGCAGATGAATATGTTGCAACAGCAGGTTGGAAAGCTGATATAGGATGTTTGTTACCCGGCAGTATTTCAGCAGTATCGCTTACAATTACTGATGGAGTGAACCCAATTGCTGACGCTACTCTTACTGTGGGCAAACTAATGTACCACACAAATTCATTGGGAGTTACAGTGCTTTCCCTACCTTATGGCACATTTGAATTTAAGCTAGAAAAGGAAGGTTATTCAACTGCTACAGATGTAGTTGTAGTAAGTGGACCGGTTACAAGCCAATCTTTTGTAATGGAATTAAAACGAACATTATCCATTACAGTTAAGAATAGTGAGACAAACTCACCTATTTATCCGGCCAGCGTAATTGTAAATGGAACCGTTTTCAAAACAAATAGCTTAGGAGTAGCAATTGCCTATCTAGGAGCTGCAACTTCCGCTGATTGGAGCATTACATCCTCTGGATTTATTAATAAACAAGGCACTATTGCAACCACGGGGATAGGTAATGTATTAATTACCGAACTGACACCTCTTCACCATATTAAGATTAAGATAGAGAACGAATTAAATGGTCAACCGATTAAGGGAGGAATAGTTAGCGTAGGACCATCGGTTTTTGTAAGTGCAACAGATGGATTTGCACATTTAATAAGCGCGACAGGAACCTATTCCGTATCGGCAAGTGCAGCCGGATACATAGCAAAACCTGATGAAGATATACTACTCTCTTCCGCATCACCCATTATTATCTATTTATCCCCGTTACAGCACAATATAACCATCTTGGTGAAGGAATCTGGCAGTAGAGCAGTTACCAACGCAACAGTAACCATCAATACAACAAACTACAGCACTGATGCCGAAGGAAAAATAGTTGCAACCTTATATACTGGAAACTACAACTACACGGTTTCGATTGATGGATTTAACGCCTACCAAGGTAGCTTCGAAATTATTGACCAAGACATCACGTTAACCGCAATCATCATTCGGAATGGTATTGATAAAAATGAGATTTCAAGCATTAATATCTACCCTATTCCGGCAACTACTGAAATTACGGTTGAGTGGAAAAATGAATCAACCGGTAACATAACCATTACCAATATTTCCGGGATGCAGGTAATTAAGAGGAATATAGCCAATGGGGAAAGAGTCGATGTTTCAATGCTCAACCCTGGAATATACCTTGCCCACCTGGTAATAGAAGGAACAAGGCATACCGTAAAGTTGATAATTCAATGAATCGAACCATAGACTAAGATAAAACAAAAGAGGCTGTCCCTTTACAGACAGCCTCTTTTGTATTTAATCTTTTCTTAACTATTGAAGGACCATAAATGAATGAACAAGGTTCTTATGATTACTATAATTCCTAGTAGTAAGGTGCGACCTGATTTATAGGATATTGTTTTGCAGTCCAGACTAACCTAGCCAAATACTTTAAATGATAGCAACTATTGGCACCGAAGTGATAGTCCATATCGGCGAATTATTCGTAACGTAAAGCCTCAATTGGATCGAGCCGCGAAGCCTTAACAGCTGGAAAATAACCAGAAATAATACCCACACCAAAGCAAACAATAACGCCAACCATCATCCAGGCCCAAGGAATAACAAATGGGCTATCGGTTATTAATGACATAACATTGCCGACAATTACCCCAAGAATAATTCCAAGCACACCTCCCATTTGCCCAATAAAGATTGTTTCAAATAAGAATTGTTGCTTTATAGTTTTCGATCGAGCACCAATGGCTTTACGAACGCCAATTTCGCGAGTACGCTCCGAGACCGAAACCAACATGATATTCATCAATCCAATGGCAGCACCGAGCAGGGTAATAATACCAATAAGAATGGCCGCAATAGTCACAAAGGATATATTCTCAATAAGCATGTTTGCTAGGCTATCGCTCTTTTCTATTGTAAAATCAGTCTTATCAGCAGCCGATAGCCCGCGCACTTGGCGAAAAACGCCTTCGGCTTCGGAGGAAGCCACATCGAGTACTGTAATTGAACTAGGTTTAACGTTAATGGTAAAACTTTGCCAAGGGGCACTAAAGTTGCTTCGAACATTATTTACTGTAAGGTAAACTGTTCGATCATCGCCGCCACCAAATCCGGTTCCCTTACTTTTAAGAACCCCAGCTACCTTGTAACGTCCCGAACCAACTACAATAGATTTCCCAATTGGATCCTCATGATTTTCGAATAATTTATTGGCGACCTCCTTGCCTATAATAGCCAAATACCGCCCGCCTTCCGCCTCCTGTTCGGTAAAATTCCGACCAAGATCCAACTCCTTTGCATACGAGATGAGATAATTCTCATCGACCCCCATCACGCTTATGTTGGGGTTAGTTTTTTTCGAACCACACTTAATGGTAGAAGCCCCAGAAGCATATACCGAAATTGATACCGTGGAAGGAAATGTATACCGTTCCTTAAAATCTTGCGCACTCCGGTAGGTAATATTGGTGAAATTCTTTGCTCGCCCTCGGCGTCCTCCCTCCGACAAATTATCCCTATTTTGGATGGAAAAGGTATTTGCCCCCATACTGCTAAACTCACTGGTTATTGAGTTCTTGATAGATTCAATGGCTGTTAAAATACCTACCAACGACATAATACCAAAGGCAATGATTAGCGTTGTCAGGCTTGTTCGCAGTAAATTCGTCCTAATGGATTGTATGGAAATTCTGAAATTCTCTTTCAGTAGGGCACCTATCTTCATGTCTTCACTTTTTTACGAAAATACAACAAACAAATCAAATACTACACACCTTCAAAAATCTATAGACTACCAAGCCTAATATAAGCTTAACCATTACTGCTGTTTTAAATGTAATTTTCTCTAACTACAAAGTTAAATCAAAAATAAAAAACGCCCATAATGAATGAATTAGTCATACGTTTCCCCGAGATACAGCAGTGGAGGTAATTCAAAAAATGAATCACTCATCCAAAAAAACTTCATCTTCGTAACATTATGGTGAAAGCATCCACAACGGGTAACAAAGGGATATAAAAATTACTAAATTTGCGGCTTGTAGTATAAAATGAAAAACAAAATTTCCCAAGCCATTGTTAACTTAGGCCTTGCATTTAGCCAAGCTGCCTCTCCTTCCGATTCAATTTCGGAAAATGCACAGCTATTGGTTCAAGCCGCTGAAGATAGCTTTTTCAAAAACCCTTGGTTTACAAGGGGAAATGTTCTGAAATGTTACAGTGCTTGGGGAGTTGCACTTACGCCCGAAAAGATTGAGGAATTTACCTCTCGATACCATAAAAACCAAGGCGACCATAATACAAAGACAATTGGAATAATTTCGGCAGGCAACATTCCCTTTGTTGGTCTTCACGATATCCTATGTTGCCTATTTAGTGGTCATCGAGCGCTCATTAAACTCTCGGGCCGAGATGCCGACCTAACCTCCTTGATTATAAATATCCTTGAACAGCTGGAGCCCAGCCTAAAAGGAATGGTTACCATAGCCGAAGACCGGCTCACCCAATTCGATGCGATCATCGCCACTGGCAGTAATAACTCTTCCCGCTACTTTGAGTATTATTTTGCCAAATATCCGCATATCATTCGAAAAAACAGGAATGGGGTAGCACTTCTAAATGGCAACGAATCGAAAGAAGAACTTGCGCTTTTGGGCAACGATATTTACCAATACTTTGGATTGGGCTGCCGCAATGTAGCTAAGATATTTGTGCCAAAAGGGTATAATTTAGCAACTCTTTTCGAGGCAATTGAGCCGTGGAATGGCATTATAAACCACAGTAAATATGCCAACAACTACAGCTACAATAGGGCACTCTGGCTTATTGACTTGGCGCCACACTTAGATACCGGTTTTATGTTATTTAGGCGCGACACATCCTTTGTCTCGCCCATTGCAACGCTATTTTATGAAGAGTATGAAGAACTGGAACAAATAATTCAGTTTTTAAACCTTAACATTGAGCAGCTGCAATGCGTAGTAAGTAACATAGAGCAAGTTCCTATAAGGGTGAATTTTGGACAGACGCAGCAACCCGAATTATGGGATTTTGCCGACGGTGTCGACACTATGAAATTTTTAGAAACCATATAACACATAACAAAATGGTATACCGTTTCCGGATCATCTCAAACGAAGTCGAGGGTTTTGTTAGAGAGTTCGAAATTAAAGGGGTTCAAACCTTTTATGATTTCCATCTCGCAATTCAAAAAAACCTTGAATACGATAATGCCCAGATTGCCAGCTTTCAAATTACCGACCAAAGTTGGATTATGGTAAAAGAGCTTACTCTTTTCGATCTGGACGAAGATAACCTTTCCCTCGCCCCTATGGACGTTGCCACCATTGATGAATTTGTAACCGATCCAAAGCAGCGCATCCTTTACCTGTTCGACATGTTCAACGACCGGGCACTATTTATCGAACTCGTAGGCAAATTCAAGGAAACAGAAACCAAAAATTTCCCTGCTTGCATTTTAGAGAAAGGGGAACCACCCGTTCAAATCAAGGTTGATGGCGGAAGCAGTTCGAATATCTTTGGCGATGCAATGTCCGATTTTGAGGGCATCAACAGCTACGAAGATGATACTGTAGTAGAATAAGAAAAGATAGCATAGCAGTGCAAAAAAAGGGGATTCTCATTATTCTAGTTGGGCCTACGGCGGTTGGAAAAACCGACCTCAGCATTGCGCTCGCCCAAAAGTTAGGATGCCCCATCATTTCAGCTGATTCGCGCCAAGTATACCGAGAAATGCGAATTGGTACAGCGGTTCCATCAGAGGAGCAACTTCTTAGCGTGCAACACTATTTCGTTCAAAACAAGTCTATCCACGAAAGATTCACCGCCGGAATGTTCGAACTCGAGGTAGTAAATCTGCTGAACGAACTTTTCGAAGTTCACCCCATAGTGCTTATGGTTGGTGGTGCTGGGCTTTACATTGATGCCGTTTTAAAAGGTATCGATAACATTCCCGTTCCCAGCGAAGAAGTACGCCAAAGCCTAATGGATAAACTTCAGGCTGAAGGAATTGAAAGCCTTTCGGCGCTGCTTAAGGAACTTGATCCTGATTTCTACGGCCAGGTTGACCTCAAAAACCCCAAGCGAATCCTACGAGCACTTGAGGTATGCATCACGGCAGGAATACCGTACAGCAAGTTACGGAATAACTTTAGCAACGAACGATCATTCGAAAGCGTTTTGGTTGGCTTAACGATGGAAAGAGAAATCCTATACAGCCGCATCAACCAGCGTGTAGACCTGATGGTAAATGAGGGATTAATCGAAGAGGCTAAGGCGCTATACCCTCAGCGCCATAACAACGCACTGAACACCGTAGGCTATAAAGAACTTTTCGACCATTTCGATGGAAAAATAACACAGGATGAGGCCGTCGAACTTATAAAGCGCAATTCGCGCCGATACGCCAAGCGCCAGTTGACTTGGTTCTCAAAATACGATATGCCTTGGTTTTCGCCACTTCAAGAGGAGGCAATTACAGAATATTTACATACCAAAACAGCAAGAATACCTGTAAAATGAAAATCTCTCGCATGGTGGTTAGAGTTTATGGGGTAATGTTCAACTCTGCCGAAGAGGTGCTTATTACTGATGAGTATCAACTCGGAATGCCAATGACAAAGTTTCCAGGAGGTGGTTTAGAGTTTGGTGAAGGACCAATAGAATGCCTTCGAAGAGAGATTATGGAAGAGATGGGGATGGAAATCGTAAACGTTGAGCATTTTTATACGACAGACTTCTTTCAACAAGCACAATTCTTCGACAATGCGCAGTTGCTGAGCATATATTACACCGCAAATTTGAAGAACGAAAAAGAGTTTACTGCGTCAACAGTTCCATTCGATTTTGAGTTGGGAACCGATGGCAAGCAATCATTTAGGTGGGTGAATATTAAAGATCTCTCGGCAGACGTGTTTACTTTTCCAATCGACAAAATTGTTTTTGAACGACTACAGCTTCAGCATAAAACTAAATAGCATTTCATAACATAAGCGATGAACCAAAAGTTGGTAATAATTGGACCTGCACACCCTTTTCGAGGTGGTCTTGCAAACTATAACGAACGCTTAGCCACTGAATTTCAGCTGCAAGGTTACGATGTGGTAATGCATACCTTTACAACACAATACCCCGAACTGCTTTTTCCTGGAAAGTCGCAATTCTCGGACCGACCAGCGCCGCTAAACATCGATATTTACAGGACCTTTAGCTCTATTAACCCCTTCAGTTGGATTAAACTGGGGTTGAGACTAAAGCGCGAACAACCCGATTTGATCATTCTCCGGTTTTGGCTCCCATTTATGGCTCCTTCCATGGGAACCATCTCTCGAATTGCTCGAAGCAATAAGAAAACCAAGATTCTAGCCCTTATAGATAATATTATCCCGCACGAAAAGCGACTTGGAGATACGATGCTTGCCAAATACTTCGTTGGAAGTGTAGATGGATTCGTGGTGATGTCGCGTGCCGTTGAAGCAGATCTTAATAGCTTCGACAAGGAAAAACCCGTGGAGTTTTGCCCCCACCCCCTTTTCGACAATTACGGTGCCATTGTACCCCGCGAGGAGGCCATCAGAAAATTGAAGCTAGACGCGAACTCGAAGTATATGCTCTTTTTTGGTTTCATAAGAGATTACAAAGGGCTCGACCTTCTCCTTAAAGCGATGGCTTTACCCGCATTGAAAGATCCATCCGTAAAACTAATAGTAGCCGGCGAATTTTACTGTGAGTCGGAGTACTACTACGCCCTGATAAAGGAAGCTGGATTGGAGAACCGTATAGTTCTACGAACCGAATTTATCCCCGACTCGGAAATTCCCATTTACTTTGGTGCGGCCGATTTGATTGTACAACCCTACAAGAGTGCCACACAAAGTGGTGTAACACAGGTAGGATACTATTTTAACAAACCAATGTTAGTAACCAACGTGGGGGGCTTGGGCGAAATAATTCCTCATGGAAAAGTAGGCTATGTGGTGGAACCAAATCCTAGCGAAATTGCCGACGCCATAAACGACTTCTATACAAACAATAGATTTGAGACCATGTCGTCGATGGCAGAAATTGAAAAGGCCCGGTTCTCTTGGGCGAATCTGGTAAAGAGTTTCGAAAAGTTAACGAGTAGAATAATCGCTACTCGGTAAAAGGAAACCCCGCTGAATTGGCGGGGTTTCCTTATAAATAATGGAGCTACTGCTATATTTTCTTATCGATAAGGTAGTTGTTCCGTTCAGTGCTACTGCGCGAAATAAGTTCGCCCAAGAAACCTGCCAAGAAGAGCTGAACACCAACAATGGTCATCACTAACGCAATGTAGAAGAGTGGTTGCGCAGACACCTCACGAACTTTTAGGTGCTGTGCAATTGCAACAAACTTCTCAATGATGAGCCAAATGGTAATGCCGCCCCCAAACAGAAACATGAGGCTACCCAAGGTCCCAAAAAGGTGCATTGGCCGCTTCCCAAATTTACTCATAAAGGTGATGGTGAGTAGGTCGAGGAAGCCATTAACAAACCGTTCCATGCCAAACTTCGTGGTACCATACTTACGCTCCTGATGCTGAACAGGCTTTTCTCCGATTTTGGTGTAACCTGCCTGTTTTGCAATAATGGGAATATAGCGATGCATTTCGCCATACACCTCTATCGATTTAACGACCTCATTTCGGTAAGCCTTAAGGCCGCAATTAAAGTCGTGAAGTTTTATCTTAGATACCTTGCGCGCCGTTGCGTTGAAAAGTTTGCTCGGTAAATTTTTTGAAAGGATCGGATCGTAGCGCTTCTTCTTCCATCCCGAAACAAGATCGTATCCCTCGTCCTTAACCATGCGGAACAATTCAGGAATTTCGTCCGGGCTATCCTGCAGATCGGCATCCATGGTTATAACCACATCGCCTGATGCAGCTTCGAACCCTACAAAAAGAGCGGGGCTCTTTCCATAGTTTCTCCGGAATTTTATTCCTCGAACATTGGAGTCGGTAGTGGATAGCTGCTCAATAACCTTCCACGAGCGATCCTTACTACCATCGTCGATGAAGATTACCTCGTAACTGTAGCTATTGGCGTGCATTACACGCTGAATCCAGGCGTGTAGTTCAGGCAGCGACTCTTCCTCGTTTAAAAGGGGTATTACAATTGATATATCCATTGGTTATAACTAACCGTTAAATTCGTCTTTCCCAAAAGGGGTCTCACTCTTCTTTACAAAAATGGAGGTGATTAGGGAGAGAACAAAAGTGATAAAGGTTAGACTAAAAATTGAACCAACAATTAACATACCGATGGTCATCTTTTGAGAATACATATCCATCATCATCTTGATTTGGTCTTCGGGCAAATCCTTCTCATACATTGCTTGCTCCATTGCCTGTAGCATTTTTTGGATATATTCCGTGTCTACAACTTTCACCATAACGATGAAGAACAACGAATAAACGATTGAGGCAAAAAAACCAATTAGCGTTCCAAAGCCGAGCGATTGTCCATAGGTTAAAAAACCACCCTTGCTATCATTCCTATATTTATACTGTCCAAAATAAACCAAACCAATCATTATAGCCCACTGTAATGCTTGAACAGGAATACTCGGGTTGAAGTTATTCATTGCGTAGGTAACAACACTAAAGAGGATGATTCCTAGGCTAAGAATCAGACCGTAAGTCATTGCTGGCTGAAGGATGCTACCTTTTGTTTCTGTATTTTCCATTGCTAAAATTATTAAATGTCCATAACAAAGATAACTATTTAGAAATTCCCACGAAAAATTTGGAAAAACTTTAATTGTTGTTACTTTTGTGCCCGGGTAAGTCTTATACGATCAGCTCCTGCTGAACTCCCCCAGGACCGGAAGGTAGCAAGGGTAAGTAGTTGTAGCGATGCGATATAAGTAGCTTACCCACTTTTTTTGTACTTCTCCCACCTTCGAATACCCCACCCCATACAGCCTTAATGTCAATAGGCACAGTTCGATAGCCCGAGTTTCAACCTTTTTTTTTCAGAAATACATCGGAATTTATATCATGGCTCAACTATTTGAGGCATCGTTCCATCTTTTATACTAAATTTGCGGTTTAGTTTTAGACATTAATTCATAACCGTTATGAAGTTTTTTATTGACACAGCAAACCTCGACCAAATTAGGGAAGCACAGGATCTAGGCGTTTTGGATGGTGTAACCACCAACCCATCGTTGATGGCTAAAGAAGGAATTAAAGGTGAAGCAAATATTAAGCAACACTACGTTGATATTTGCAACATAGTTCCCGGTGGCGATATCAGCGCCGAAGTAATTGCGACCGATTTCGCAGGAATGATTAGAGAAGGTAAGGAACTTGCCGCTCTTCATCCTCAGATTGTGGTTAAGGTTCCCTGCACCAAAGATGGTATCAAGGCTCTAAAATATTTTACCGATAACGGTATTCGCACCAACTGCACACTGGTATTCTCTTTAGGACAAGCATTACTTGCTGCTAAGGCCGGTGCTACATTTGTGTCCCCATTTATTGGCCGTCTCGACGATATTTCCACCGACGGCGTTGCCCTCATCAAGGAGATAGTGGAAGTTTACAGCTTCTACGGTTACGACACACAAGTTCTGGCAGCCTCGGTTCGCCACACCATGCACATCATTCAGTGCCTTAAAGCCGGTGCCGACGTGGCTACTTGCCCACTAAGCGCTATTCTCGGCCTGTTGAAGCACCCGCTTACCGATAGCGGGCTCAAGACATTCCTCGAAGATTACAACAAGGTAAACGGATAATACCAATACAAGAGGCAGAGCCATGGCTCTGCCTCTTGTTTATTTACATCCTATGCTGATAAAGATATACCCCGAAAACCCCAACGAGAGGGAAATTGCTGCTGTGGTAAAAATACTGCAAAACGATGGTGTGATTATCTACCCCACCGACTCGGTATATGGCTTAGGGTGCAGCATACGTAGTAAAAAAGCGCTCGATCGAATTCTACGAATCAAAGGCAGTAAGATCAAGGATGTAAGGTTCTCCATAATTTGTCCTGACCTAAGCAACCTCGCCGATTATGCCCGTGTGAATAATGCGACATTTAAGCTACTAAAGAAAAACCTGCCAGGTCCGTTCACCTTTATTCTTCCGGCATCGGGCAAGGTACCCGATAGCTACTCGGGTAAACGAAAAACCATTGGACTGAGAATACCCAACAACGATATCCCAGTAGAAATAACTAGAGCACTTGGATTTCCATTAGTGAATACTTCGATCAAAGATTTGGACGAAGTATTAGAGTATACAACCGATCCAGAACTCATTCACGAAAGATTTACGTCAGTGGTCGATTGCGTAATTGATGGCGGGTATGGAGGAAACGAACCATCCACCATTGTAGACTGCAGTGGCGATGAGATCGAAATAATCCGACAGGGATTAGGCGAACTTATTTACTAATAGGCACACATCGCGATAGTTGCACGTCTGTAAGCATTCCATCGCAACGTCCACGGAAAGTCACAGAATCACCCTCTGCCATTTTATCAAGAATTTCCTTATACGGAGCAACATCGGCACTATCCACTGCACAGCTAACGCCACTCATTACATCCCCTAAGGATATTAAAACGCTACCACCGGAACCCTGCGATTTGGCAGCAACCACACCGGTGACCTCAACTATCTTATTACTAAACTTAGCGGTTGATCCTACTTCGTCGGTAGCAAAAGCATCGATAAGCGTCTGTGCCGTAAGGTTGAATTCCGCAGCTTGTTGAGCCATATCATCATGCGGCTTATTATAAAGATAGTAGGAGTATAAAGAAACCGTAACGGCTGTAACCAGAACCAGGCTGAGTATTATCTTCCACCTATTTCGCATGACTATTTCTTTAAGGGTAAATAGTTAAACTTAACCGAAATCTTAACCTCTTCACTAATCTTATCCTTAACAAGGGCCGGAATAACAATGTCAAAATCTTTCAGTTTAACAACAAACTGAGATTCGGCATTAATTCCCTCTTTGGTCTTAATTATCGTTGCCTCAGCAAGGATTGGTTTTGTAACACCATGAATAGTTAGATCACCAGATATCTTAACCTTGGTGGCCACCCCCTCCTTAAAAGCATCTGCATGGTAATCAACAATGCTACCAGAGAACGATGCTTTAGGAAATTTGCCGCTTTCTACATAGTTTTCATTGAAATGCTCCTCCATTAGAGCCTTCTCAAATCGGAAGGACTTCATGAGTACTGCGATAACAACCTTTCCGTTTTCGGTATCTAAAATACTACTTACCTGCTCGTTTTTAGCAGAAATATCCTCCATAGACGATTTCGAGAAGAAATCGATATAGCCATTCTTCGTAATATACTTACTCTGTCCAACCACAGAAAAGCTGGTTAGCATTAGCAGGGAAACAATGAAGTACTTCATAGCGCTAAGTTTTATTTATTACGATAAACAGAGAATACCCTAGAAATGTTAAATCCAAAGTGAATATCTCCCTTGCTCCATTTTCCCGTAGTTTCACCAATTAAATGATTTTCGGAATTACCAATGGAATTAGAGACAAAGAGTTGGAACACGTGACCTCCGGTTTCTATATCCACTCCAAAAGAAAGCGGATTAGTGTAGGTAATATCCGTGCGCTGTGTTAAAGGTCGCAAAACGTAACAATACTCCACATTCAAGGCGAAGCGGTTTGTCAACTTCACTCTACCGCCAATTGATGTTGCCCAAAGGTTGTTGGGTTCAACCGCAGTGGGTACCAAGTTTCGATGCATCACCATCGGGGCCAATTGGAGGCTAATTCGCTCATTCATCTTCCGAGCAATCATCAACTCGTGGGTGTAGGCAAACCGAGAAGAGAGGTAATTCGTTTGGTTTGGGTTATCCCACTTAAGCGAATTATAGTGAATGCTCGAGAAATAGTTGATGGATACAGGGAAATTTCGAGCACCTGAACTCTGACGGAACAGCCGAACCTTGTAAAACCCATCGTAGGTTTTCTGGTAAGAACTTCGACCCATCCCAAGCATAAGCCAATCGGTAACACCCATTTCGAGGGATAACTTAATGGTACTTTGATCCAAGCCCCAAAACTCATAGGATCCTGAATTCACCTTTCCAAAGCGGTGGTTAATACGAAAATCCAGCTGGCCAGCTTTCATTTGCTCTACGGAATGGAAGTTGACAACTCGAGTAGTTTTAAAGGTGGCTGAGGTATAATCGGTTTGTGGCCCTACCTCCTTATCGAGCAAATCCTCTAAATCCTGTGCCATAGTTGGCAGCACAATGAAGGAAAAAAGAGCAAGTAGTATAGTGCGTATCATCTTGGACAATTTAAAGTTCTATTAGCAAAAAACCTTGCAATAATTGACGCCACTCATAATGAGGCTAATCATTTTTGGCACCCTTTTCGATCCATTTATCGAGTTGTCGAATTTTACAATCGGAAAGTGTCCCACCGCCCTTAGGCATTGGAGAGTAACCGCCCAAATGCTTGATGGAACCCAGAAGTTTCCCGTTGGCTTCATAAGTAACTACATCGGTAAAGCTACCCAACTTAATTCCGCCACCCGAACCATTTGCCGCACTGGTGCTGTGACAATTTAAGCAATAGTTGTTGAGAATGGGAGCTACCGTAAGGGAATAAGTCACATTTGTAGTATCGCAACCACTGGATAGTTCAGGATAAAGTTCCTCCATGTTATCATTGTAGCACGAGCAAAAGACAACAGAAATAAGAACAAGAAGTAGGCTATTTATCTTCATGATGATTTAGTTTTGGGGTTTCCCATTAAGGTTCCATATTTCAAACTGTCGAATCTGACATTTGGTTAAGGAAACGGAAGGAGGCATGGGAAATGTACCTGTTCTATTTACCGAAGGAATCAATTTACCGGAATTTGCGGAGGCCACAACCTCCGTGTAGTTAGTCAACAGTATGCCAGCAGAAGGACTTCCACCGGAATGGCAACCAACACAGCTGGATTGAAGAGTGGGAACCAAATGCGTTGTATAGTTTATGGTGCTCAGTGTATCACAGGGAGTAGCACAGCTCTCATCCTTTGCACCGAGCAGAATCCACCGAGAGATGCTGTCAATTACCGCCTGAGGCAACTTCGAATTTGGGAATGGAGGCATAATATCTCCATCGCCGGGAGCCTTAGATATTACCCTATACAATTTGCTATTGCTGGGCTGAAAAGCACTAACACCCGATTGCATTACAGTTTGATAGCTGTATAGGCGAACCCCTTCGGCTGCGGTGGAGGCATCGTGGCAGCCACTCATGGCGCAACTCGAAACCATAACGGGTAGCACATCTCTCTTAAAACAGGCTAAATATACAGGAGGTTTGCCCTGCCCCACCGTGTCGCATAAAGTTTCCATAGCTCCTTGCTCAATCCAAACCCTAATTATTGTGCGTAACTCCTTGGGCAATGGCCTATCGGGAGGCATCGGTTCCCAACTCGAAAGTATGGCTTTGTAAGCGGAGGAGTTTCTTGAATTTCCTTTACTAATGTGCTTTATGATCTCGGCATAGCTATCCAAGACTACACCTGAAGCTGCCGAAGAAGAGCTATGACAACCAGAGTAGGCACAAGAGGATTGGAAGATGGGCAGCACCTCCGAATCGAAACAAACTGGAGGTAAATCGCTAAGGTCTGCATCGTGCCTGCATCCAACCATAAAAAAACCAGCAGCCATAAAAAAGCCAAAAGGCAAAAGAAGTAGATAAATTAAAGAGGGCTTTTTCATAGTCAGATAAGTTATGTTTGCACAAAGATTCAACAAAGGAAATCAAATAGATATGTAAATCTATCGCTTTTTGCAATGCAAGTCTATCTGAATACTAGATATTTGCACAATTGTTATTTAGACCTATTTAAAGATGAGATCAATGGAACGTAATAATCCAGAAAAACTGACAGTAAGTAATCGTTATCAGATATCTGGAAGAATAAGAAAACGCCAGATGGCTGATACGTAAAGGAATTGAAAAGAAGAATGAATACTAATTTACAGATTCACGCTCCCTTAAATCGAGGTATTACTTAGTTGAAATACTTCCCTATTCGATTGATAGCAGATGGCAGAGCAAAAACGACAACCCTATCGTAAGCTTTAATTTCGGTTACACCCTTAGCAATAAGAGCCATATCACCCCTAACCACACCGCCAATAATCGCATCTTTGGGGAAGTTAATGTGCTTGATTGGTCCCTTTGTAATCGGAGAACCTGGCTTCACAATAAATTCGATCACCTCTGCCTCGCAACCAGTAAGACATTTAATTGCCTGAACATCGGTGCTCATAGTAAATCTAAAGATTCGACTAGCAGTTATAAGTTTCTTGTTGATAACGGTATCGACACCAACACTCTCAGCAAGTTTGATGTAGTCGAGGTTTTCAATTTCGGCAATAGTTTTCTTAACCCCCATGCGCTTAGCAAGCATACACGAAAGAATATTGGTCTCCGAATTTCCTGTAACCGCCACAAAAGCATCCATATTGCGAAGTCCCTCTTCTAACAATAGATCGGTATTTCGTCCATCCCCATGGATAACGAGTGTATTTTGGAGCACCTGGGCAAGTTGAATACTTTTCTCCTTGTCAAACTCAATAAGTTTCACATTAGCCTCCTTCTCAAGCTCCATTGCAACACGCTTCCCTATCCGACTTCCCCCCAAAATCATAAGGTTATGAACATCGATATTGGTTTTACCCGAATAGGTTTGCATATCCTTAATACCGGCTTGGTTGGATATTACATAAACCATATCACCGGCTTTAAACTGATCGCTACCCCGAGGAATAATGGTCTCCCCTTCCCTACTTATTGCTACGGCACGGTATTCGAGTTTCCCGTTTTCGCGCGTTGCCTGAAGTAAGGTTTTATCAATTACCGGAGCGTTCTCTTCAAGTTTAAAAACAATGAGCGAAAGTTTTCCATTGCTAAAATCAACATATTCGGTAGAGCTAGTTTGGCCAAGGAGCCCGATGATCTCCCGAGCGGCAATCTTTTCTGGATAAAAAAGATAATCGATACCTAAGTTAAGAAAAATCTCCTTGTTGTTGGGTTCTAGATACTCGTAGTTGTCGATACGAGCAATTACCTTCTTGGCCCCTAACCGCTTGCCTAAGATGGCAGCAATAATGTTTGTCTCCTCAAAATGGGTAACGGCAATGAACAGGTCCGCCTTTTTGATTCCCGCCTCATTCAACGCACTGATATTTGTAGCCGATCCATTTACAGTTGTAACGTCGGCGGCGCTGTCCAATGATCGCAGCAACTCCTCTTCCGAGTCAATTACGACGATATCGTGGTATTCGTTGCTTAACATCTTTGCAAGATGCACACCTACTTCGCCAGCACCGGCAACAATTATTCTCATAGAAATAGAAAAGATAATGGAGGGTCAAATGTAATACAACCAGTCAATATTAAAATATAATTCCCGCTTTTTTTAATGTTTGATGGACAGCAAGTAAGCACCATTTGACGGAAGTGGCCACAACTCGGCTGGCGGTGCATTGGCTAGCGATTGTTGTGATGGCAATTTACCTAAAACCAACGTCTTTGGAAGAATCACATTCATGGCAATTTTACCTAGGTAATAATTATCGGAGTAAAGGACATCAACCTCCAGCCGATCATTCAAAGGAAGTTTTTTGAGGTAAAAGTTTGGCTTGTTCTTCTGGATAGCAACCAGTTTCCCTCCATACGAAATAATGAGAATACTTTCGCCAGCAATACTTGAAGCAGACAATGGAAACCCAATTGTATCATTTAAATTTTCGAGCGGAAGAAGGTTAATCTTTTTTATTCTATAGTATTTCATTGGAGCACGCAGCGCATTGCCAATAGACACACTATCCATCACTTTTCCACTCCACAAAACCGTAGCTGTTTGTCCCTGAATAAAGGCTATGGCTTTCCCATTGCGGACGGAAAGAATAGCAACCACCTGCTGCTGCTTATGATTTATAATGCTCATTGAATCGATCAAAATAACTACTCCAATGGAAGCAAGAACAAGGGCGATGCACAACTTTTGTCGTGATTCCCGATAAAATCCAACCATTATAACTGCAAAAACGAGCAACATAGCCTGGATTGCGTTTAAATGCAACCCCGTAACTACCGATCCCGGTAGTTGTTCCACAAAATTGGTGATGTACCTTAGTCCGTCGAGCAAATAAGACAGTCCTTGACCAACCAACTTCCCGACAAAAGGGACAAAATATGCAAGCAATCCAAAGGGGGCAGCAACATATAGTAGAATAGTTGAAAGGAATATCACAAAGATATTTGATACCCAAAAATAGATAGGGAATTGTCCAAATACGGCAATAGAGATGGGTGTAGTAGCAATTTGTGCAGCAAAGGAAACAGCAGTTAACTCCCATGCCTTTTGAATTATCCGAATTTTAAAATGAAACAGGCCCAACAGTATGGGCTGAAAATAAACAATAGAGAGCAATGCCATGTAGGATAGCTGAAAACCAATGTCGTAAATTACGAGTGGATCAAATAACATGAGTAAAAAAGCCGAGATGGCCACAGAGTTGTATATGTTTGAGCGTTTTTTAAAAACCCTCGCACCAATCACAATGCAGAACATTATGGTTGAGCGAAGAACACTCGGAGGTAACCCGGTTAAACAAGCATAAATCCAAAGTAATATTATTACGATAATAGCCCTTGACCTGACATATCGTATACTTCGACTTGTAAACCCAAGCATGTAAGAAAATAAAAGAAAGACAATTGCCACATGCAATCCCGATACAGAGAGTACATGCATAGCCCCAGATGCCACAAAGTCGTTGCGCGTTTCGGTATCGAGATACCCAGTATAGCCAAGGGTGAGTGCCGAAAATATGGCCAAGTTGTTACCCGTAATCCCATAATCAGGAAGTTTTTGGATAAGGTGTCCACGCAGGTTTCTTAAAAAGATAGTTGGGCTAAACTCACCGCTCTTGGGCAACAGTTTCGCTTGGGAAAGGTTTAGAAATGCAGTATAGTAAGTTCCATGAACCGCTAAGTAGTTGCGATAATCAAAATCTCCGGGATTTAGCGCATTAGCAGGCTTTTGCAAGCGCACATTTGCCAACATTTCATCGCCCGGCTTTAGGTTTGCTGCTCGACTTTCCTTTTTAATGTATAGCAGTATCTCTTGCCCAACAAAGTAAAGTGAATCGTTTCTAAGTTCACTCACCAGGTAGGCTTTCAGCCGAAAACTGCGTTCCTTTTCCTCCGGCATCTCCCGGATTTTCAAAATAAAAAAACCGGAATAATTATCGGGGTAAGGCGGTTCTTCCCTCGCTTCCACAGCAAGCCAGTAGCCGCCGGCACACAGAAATAGGTTGATGGCCACCCCTACAATCCATCTATTGGAATACCCTTGCCAAGGATGCAGAAATGCAGCAAGAAATAGAAATACCAGGGCAATACCAGGCAGCAGATAATGCTGTTGAGATGGAACAATACCTTCGAGCACGATACCCAACAGAAGTGGTATCGTGAACCGAAGCCAAGGAAATTGCCTCAGCCTATCGAAGAGTTGATGCAGCATAAAAAAAGGTGGAAATAGAATTCCACCCAAATTTACAAAATAAAAAAGATCAAGTCAACTATCCAATCTTAGTTTTATAGGAAGCACTAAACCGCCCTTTGGTTATAGCAGTAACCTTACCTTGAACCATACGCTTGCGTATTTGAGCCAACTTGTCTATGAATAAAACACCTTCTAAATGATCGTATTCGTGCTGAATAACCCGTGCAGCTATTCCGTTAAAGACTTCCGCATGTGGCTGAAAATTTTCATCGACATATTCTATTCGGATAGATTCCTCCCGCAAAACGTTTTCCCTTAGGTTCGGAATGCTCAAACAGCCCTCATTAAAATACCAAGGATCGCCAAATCGCTCTGTAATATGGGCATTTATAAACACCCGTTTAAAACCCACCAAATCGGGATAATCCTCGGCCATAGGTGATGCATCAATAACGAATAGGCGAATTGATTTGCCAATTTGGGGGGCAGCAAGCCCCACTCCATCGGAAAAAGACATTGTATCGAACATGTTGGATATCAATCCCTGCAATTCAGGATAGGCAGCATCAATGTCCTCTGCAACCTTCCTTAGAACAGGCGATCCAACTACATAAACTGGTAATATCATTGTTTTAAAAATATTTTCCGGAACTCAAACTTTCCATATAACTCTGCAAAATTATTGAAGCACTAACCATGTCAACCATTTCTTTGTTCATCCGGTCCTTCTTTTTTACACCTCCATCGATCATCGATTTCATTGCAATTTTTGAAGTAAACCTTTCATCTACAAGCGAAACTGGCATCGTTGGAAACACTTTTTTCATTCTATTCAAAAATTCCTCCACAAATCGAGCCGACTCACTTGGATTGTTATTCATCTGCCTTGGGTAACCCACGACTACCCGTTCTACAGTCTCTTTTGCAAAATACTCCTTCAGAAAATTAATAATTTCGGAAGCGTGCACGGTTGTTAAACCCTGAGCTACAATTTGCAAAGGATCGGTAACTGCTACCCCTACCCTTTTTCGTCCGTAATCGATGCCAATTATTCGTGCCAAACCATCCTTATTTTACGTTCCACAATCGATCAACAGAAGCAACTAACTGCTGAAGTTTTTCTGAGGTAACCGGTATTGAAGTTCCCCCAGTAAAGGTTACACTCCTTGTCGATTTATTTACATGAGCAACGTGTATTAAGTTTATCAAGATTGTTGGAGTTAGTTTGAAAAAGTTGCGGTCGAATAAAATATCTTCATACTCTTTCAAAGGTCTAACGGATATTGTATTTCCCCCATTCAACTCATGCACAATTGTGGTATTCTCCTCCTTTACAAAATATAGAATCTTATCTAAATCGACATGATGAAAACCCGTCGCATGGGTTATGATCAATTTGTTGGGCAAGATACTGTTTAGGTTCTCAAAGAGCGATAAATACTTGGTTCTTGTGTCTATCGTGTTACTTTTAATCTTCGATACCTTATCAACCCCTTCGATAAACTCATCAATAGAGATTGGCTTCAGGAGATAATCCACTGCACTATACTTAAAAGCCTTTACGGCATAGTGGTTATAAGCAGTAGTAAATATCACCTCAAAAGTTCGATCGGGAATTGCCTCCAGCAAATCGAAACCAGACCCCAACGGCATCTCGATATCGAGAAATACTAAGTCGGGATTAGTTCGGAGGATAAGGCTAACGCCGTCAGCAGCCGATTGCGCATTGCCTAAAATACGAACCTCAGGGCAATATTTAGTTGCAATAAGTTCGATTGATTTTATGGCAGCAACTTCATCGTCAACGATAACGGCATTAAGCATCCTTAGCATTTTGGTTGGGGCAAAGGTAACAAATTTAATCAAGGATGTTTTTGGCAGGAAGAATTGGAATTACTAATTCTACCCGAGTGCCAGCGGGTTGATCCAAGCTATCCTTCAGGTCGATGTAAACAATACCGAGCTGCTGCCCATACATCGACTTGAGAAGCTGCAACCGCTGCGTAGTGATTTCCGATCCCCGCGATTTGTGCGCTTTGGCCGAAGTATATTTTGATGCAGCCACCCGGCCAATACCATTATCCTCAATGGTACAGAGAACCTTATTCTCTCTAAACTTAAAGGTAACGATTATTCTACCGCCCTTACCCTTAGGCATTACCCCGTGCCAAATAGCATTTTCAACAAAGGGTTGAACAATTAAACTGGGGATATTTGCCTCCAGTGGTAGACTCCCATCAACCACAATCTCAAATTCAAACTGCTTATCGGCGCGAAGAGCCTCTAGATCGAGATATAGCCTCAAGGCCTCAAGTTCGTTTGTAAAGGATACGCTGAAGGATTGGGAATTCTCGAGCGTGAGCCGCATGAGTTTGGCGAATTTTGTAAGGTAGCGCTGACTAGAACGAGTGTCGTTTTGAAGAATAAATAGTTGTATCGAATTCAGCGTATTGAAAATAAAATGCGGATTCATCTGCTGAAGCAGGGCTTGCTGCTTCCATCCATCCAACCTTCTCGACAAAATATTATGTTGCTTTATCACCCGAAGCCGAAAAGCAAAGACAAAGGAAAACACAAGAAATCCGGCAACCGAAATCAGAAAAACAAACCAAGGCATTCTCCAAAATGGAGAGAGTATAGAAAAATGAAACTTGGCGGGACTAACACTCCATTGACCATAGGCATTTTGCGCCCATACCTCAAAGGAGTATTTCCCTGGTGAAAGAGCAGGCAGAATAACCGATGGGATTCGAGTATAGGAGTAAATCGAATCTGATTCGTGCAATCGGTAACGAAAAAGCGTATTTCGTAAGGTTTTATAGGTGAACCCAGCAAACGAAATAGAGATATTATTCTGAAAATAGTCTAAGTTCAGGTTATTTAAAACTGAGGTATCACGACCATTTACGGATAGTTTAGTAATTAGCACTTTCGGTTTTACTTGGTTTCGGATATCCTCCAATCGGTAAGAGAGCACTCCGTCGCGAGTCCCAATAATGAGGGTTGAATCCGTGGGGAGAAGATCGAGAATCTCGTTTGAAACGATCCCTATGGACTTATCGAAACCGGATACTATATACTTTCCAGAAATATCGGGCACTATGGAAACCTGAGCCACACCCGAACTTGAGCCCACCCAAACGCGGTCGACCCCCATGGCTATAGAGGTGATAATATCTGAAGGGAGCCCATCGTCGGTGCTGATAAATGAGAGTGTGGAACCATTAAATACCCCAATTCCACCTCCCCTTGTTCCTACCCAAACAGAACTATCTATTGGATTTATGGCTACACGGCTAATCCTGTTTCGAAAAAAGGGCATAACCTCTCCCATCCATTCAAACTTGCCATTCTTAAATTTCCATAAGCCATCAGAACATCCCAGCCACAAAGTGCCGTTCTTGGCAAGCGCCAATGCGTTCACGGTGGATTTAAAATCGCCAGCCTTAAATGAATCATAAATGACTCTCTGTCCGTCAAATATGAGCAGTCCAAGTCTTGTTCCAATCCAAGTCTTGGTGTTATAAGTAATAGCATATCTAGGTGAAATACCCTTATCTGATCCCTTTCTAGTGAATTCATTAATAAACTGTTGTATTTGCCCATTTCCAATATTGTAGACGAAAATATTGGAGAGCAATAGAACATCCTTTGAGTACTGATTATAATGAATGTAATTCACATATAAATCCATCTTTTTGATACGGGGAAGAGAGAGGGATTCTATTGTATCATTGGAATTAACTATAGAAATATCGCCATTGTCGAATCCGACAAACAAACCCTTTGGAAAGGTCTCAATTGCCATTATCTTTTTATGATCGAATTGAAGAGAATGCCAAAAATATGTTTTACTATTTAAATTACTGACGTAAAACAGCCCATGTGTATAGGTCGAGAACCAATAACCTCCTTCTTTATCCTTGCATACAGAAGTTATAGATAACCCATCAAATAGTTTATAAAGTTCTCCTTTGTCTAAGTGAACATCATTATAGCAGCGAACCCCCTCATTATATCTCGAAACCCAAATAAGCCCATCGCTTCCCTTGCTAATCCAAATTATTGGTTTTGTAGTTGTATACGAAGTCGTTTCCTTTCCCTTGCATATTACATAAGTTTCGCCAAAAGAAATTACGAATAATCCGTTTTTTTCGGTTGCAAATAAGTGGGAGGGATTAATCTTGACAAAATCTTTTATGGGAAGAGTAATACTCGAATCTGCTAAAATTGTAGTAGTCGGATTAACTTTAGTAGAAATATCCCATGCGAGAAGGGGGAATGTATTATCATTCTGAAATTTAAAAATAAGCCCAGCACCTATCTCTGAATAATGCTTAACGAGTTTCCCGTCTGGATAAATTTCAAATATTCCTTTTCTATTAACACTTATTAATATGTGATCTTCGTGCGATACCCTAAAAGAGCATTTTACCGCCCCTTTTCCCCCAGCAAAAATACCCGTCATCAAATAATTATACTTATACGGGTATATCTTCCCTTCAAAAAAGTAGGAGAGTTGCCCCGAATACGATACAAACCAAATCCGTCCTTTATAATCCTCGTATATTTCATGGATTACATTATCAGGCAGGCCATCCTTTAAGGTAAATGTGGTGAACTCATACCCATCGAACCGGCTAACTCCGCAAGCGGTAGCAACCCAAATGTAGCCCTTGGTATCTTGGATTACATGGTAAGTTTCCGAAGATGGTATTTGATCGCCACCCTTATAGTTAATGTAGGGAGGCGATTGCCCGACGCCGATGAGCGGAAAAATGACGATACTAAGAAGTATGGCTACCGATTTAAGCCTCACGATGATATATTTTGGATCCAAATTAATCAAATAAAACAAAAAATGCGGGGTATAGCCCCGCATTTTAATAAAATATGACAAGATTACTTTGTAAAATCTTGCTTTGCCAAACGATTGTATCCGTTATAACGCCAAAGTGCGTTTTCCTGTGCTATTTTGAAGAGTTCCGAAGCCTCGGCTGGGAATGACTTCATGAGCGAGGTATAGCGAACTTCACCTTGAAGGAAGGCTTGGAATTTGGTCCAATCAGGCTCCTTGCTGTCAAGGGTGAATGGGTTCTTTCCTTCGTTTTCCAACATAGGGTTGAAGCGATATAGATGCCAGTATCCACATTCTACAGCGTTCTTAGCCTCACGTTGCGTTGCACCCATACCAGCACGTAAACCGTGGTTGATACATGGAGCATAGGCAATAATGAGCGATGGTCCAGGATATGCCTCAGCATCCTTGATTGCTTGGAAATACTGATTTTGGTTTGCACCCATTGCCACTTGAGCAACATATACATAACCATAAGACATGGCCATCATACCAAGATCCTTCTTGCGAACCCTCTTTCCGGATGCAGCAAACTTAGCCACTGCCCCTACTGGAGTTGCTTTGGAAGATTGACCACCGGTATTAGAGTAAACTTCAGTATCCATAACGAGCACGTTGATATCCTCACCTGATGCAAGCACGTGATCGAGTCCACCATATCCAATATCGTATGCCCAACCATCACCACCGAATACCCATTGCGATTTCTTTATCAGGTATTGCTTAAGGTCAAGAATTTGCTTTGCAACGGCATCCTTTTCTCTTTCGAGAAGCGCAATAAGTGCAGCAGAAGCAATCTTTGATTTCTCTGCATTGGCCTTAGATGCGATCCACTCTTGCATTGCGGCCTTTGTTTCAGCGCTCATTCCACCGTTCATAGCCTCGGTCATAATTGAGGCCAGACGGGTGCGTTGGTTTTCAACACCGGTAACCATTCCTAAACCATACTCAGCATTGTCTTCAAAGAGTGAGTTTGCCCAAGCAACACCCTTACCATCTTTGTTCGCGCAATATGGAGTAGCTGGCGCTGAACCACCGTAAATAGAGGAGCATCCAGTTGCATTGGCAACCATCATTCGATCACCAAAGAGTTGTGTAATAGCCTTAATGTATGGTGTTTCACCACAACCTGCGCAAGCACCTGAAAACTCAAATAAAGGTTGAGCAAATTGGCTATTCTTAACGCTTTTGCTTTTATCCAGAATGGTATCCTTGTAGCCAACCTTGCTGTGCATGTAATCCCAACGGGCATCCTCTACCAACTGACTTTCAAGCGGTCTCATTTCCAGAGCCTTCTTTGGTGCAGGACAAACATCAACGCAGTTGCCGCAACCGGTACAATCCAATGGGCTAATTTGCATTCTAAAGGAATAATCCTTAATACCTCCATTACCCTTAACCACCTTAGTCCCTGCAGGTGCATTCTTCACTTCATCCTCGGTAAGAACGAATGGACGAATTACAGCGTGGGGGCATACATAAGAGCACTGGTTACACTGAATACAGTTTTCGCCAATCCACTCAGGAACAGTAACGGCAATACCGCGCTTTTCGTAAGCCGTTGTTCCCGATGGGAATGTACCATCTTCACGTCCGGTAAATGCGCTTACAGGAAGATCATCGCCCTTAAGGTTATTAATAGGATCGGCCATTTCGCTAATAAATGCAGGAGCATTTAAGCGAGCCGTATGAACATCAGCACCGAGTTTAGCCCATTCCGCAGGAACTGCAACCTTAGTAACAGCAGCACCACGATCGACAGCAGCATAGTTCATTTTAACAACTTCTTCGCCCTTACGACCAAAGTCTTTGTCAATAGCTTTCTTCATGCTCTTAATTGCTGCATCGGCAGGAATTACTTCGGCAATCGTAAAGAATGCACTCTGCATAATGGTGTTGGTGCGCGTGCCAAGTCCTAGTTCTTCGGCAATGGCGGTTGCATTGATGATATAGAAGTTAACCTCTTGCTCTGCAAGTTGTTTCTTAACGCTATTGGGTAGTTTGGCTTTGGTTTCCTCAACACTCCAAGTGCTGTTAAGAAGGAAAGTACCTCCCTTGCGAATACCCTTAAGCATGTTGTACTTATTAAGGTAAGCAGGAACGTGGCAGGCGACAAAGTCAGGCGTATTTACCAAGTAGGGTGAACGAATAGGCTCATCGCCAAAACGAAGGTGAGACACTGTAATGCCACCCGATTTTTTGGAGTCGTATGCAAAGTAAGCTTGTGCATACTTGTCGGTGTTGTCACCAATAATCTTAATGGAATTCTTGTTAGCACCAACCGTTCCATCGGAACCCAATCCGTAAAACTTAGCTTGGAAAGTTCCCTTTGAACCAAGGTTGATCTCAGCACCAACAGGGATTGACCTAAAGGTTACATCGTCTGTGATACCAACGGTAAACTGATTCTTTGGTTCAGCCATTTTCATGTTTTCAAAAACAGCAACCATCTGAGCAGGGGTGGTATCCTTTGAGCTTAATCCGTAGCGGCCACCAACAATTACTGGAGCCTTATCTTTTCCGTAGAACAAATCACGGACGTCAAGGTATAGAGGATCGCCATTGGCACCAGGTTCCTTAGTGCGATCAAGCACCGTGATAACCTTAGCCGATTTAGGGAATGCTTTAAAGAAGTGCTTAGCCGAGAATGGACGGTATAGGTGAACATTAACAACACCAACCTTCTGGCCCTTTTTATTTAGATAATCAACAACTTCCTTCAAGGTGTCACAAACAGAACCCATAGCGACAACTACGTGCTCAGCATTTGGATCGCCATAGTAATCGAAGAGGTTGTACTCACGACCTGTAATTTTGCTTAACTGCTTCATGTAATCCTCAACCAATTCGGGGATTGCATCATAGAATGAGTTAGCAGCCTCGCGTGACTGGAAGTAGATATCAGGATTCTGAGCAGTACCACGAGTTACGGGATGCTCTGGATTAAGCGCACCGTCGCGGAATGCCTGAAGTGCCTTTTGATCGAGTAGACCTGCAAGTTCTTCCATGTCGAGAGCTTCGATCTTTTGGATTTCGTGTGAAGTCCTAAAACCATCGAAGAAGTGCATAAAAGGAATACGGCTCTTAATAGAAGCAAGGTGAGCTACTGCAGCCAAATCCATAACCTCTTGAACACTGCTGGTAGCGAGCATTGCAAAGCCAGTTTGACGGGTGGACATTACGTCGCTATGATCACCAAAAATGGAGAGTGCCTGAGCAGCAAGGCTACGGGCAGTAACATGGAATACACCAGGAAGCAGTTCGCCGGCGATCTTATACATGTTAGGAATCATCAGGAGAAGTCCCTGTGAAGCAGTAAAGGTGGTGGTAAGAGCTCCCGATTGAAGAGATCCGTGAAGAGCCCCAGCGGCACCTGCTTCACTTTGCATTTCTATAACTCTAACCGGTTGTCCGAAGATATTTTTCCTACCAAAAGCTGCCCACTCGTCAACATGTTCAGCCATAGTTGAAGATGGGGTGATCGGATAAATTGCCGCAACTTCGCTAAACATGTAAGCGATGTGGGCCGCAGCATAATTACCGTCGCAGGTAATAAACTTCTTGCTTTTTGCCATTGTGATATAGTTGTTTATTAAGTAGAAATCGTGCCATCAAAAAAAACACTCAAAGTTAGCACAAATTGAAAAATTCACCATATGTTTTTGAGCAACTTCTTCAATTCAAGACCTTATTCATTCCCATTTCAAATAAAGGAAAAACAGTATCCCCCATTGCTATCGATTGCGCTTTGGTATAAGTAGAGACTAACACTAAAAATTAATGCGGCACAGAGCCGCATTAATTTTTTCTATTAAGAAAGATAGAGATTAATCACTGTTCATGGAGATAAGGAACTCATCATTCGATTGGGTTTTAACCAACCTGTCGCGCAAGAACTCCATGGCCTCAACCGAGTTCATATCGGTAAGATAGTTGCGGAGTATCCAAATCCTACGGAGCACATCCTTATCGGTGAGAAGGTCATCGCGACGTGTGCTAGATGCAGTAATATCAACCGCGGGGTAAACTCGCTTGTTGGAGAGCTTACGATCGAGTTGAAGTTCCATGTTGCCTGTGCCCTTGAATTCTTCGAAAATAACCTCGTCCATCTTCGATCCGGTTTCGGTAAGAGCAGTAGCCAAAATGGTAAGAGAACCACCATTCTCGATATTTCGCGCAGCACCAAAGAAACGCTTTGGTTTCTGTAGTGCATTAGCATCAACACCTCCCGAAAGAACCTTACCCGATGCAGGCTGAACCGTATTATAGGCACGAGCTAAACGGGTAATAGAATCGAGTAGGATAACCACATCGTGACCACACTCAACCAAACGTTTTGCCTTTTCAAGCACAATATTGGCCACACGAACATGACGGTCGGCAGGCTCATCGAAAGTAGAGGCGATAACCTCAGCCTTAACGCTGCGGGCCATATCGGTAACTTCTTCGGGGCGTTCGTCTATGAGCAGCACAATCATGTAAACCTCAGGATGGTTTTCGGCAATTGCATTGGCAATAGCTTTCAGCAACATCGTTTTACCGGTCTTTGGCTGTGCAACGATCAAGCCGCGCTGTCCTTTTCCAATTGGAGCAAATAGGTCGACGATACGTGCCGATAAATCTTTATTGCCCTTTCCGGTAATATCAAACTTCTCGTTTGGAAATAAGGGCGTTAGGTAATCAAAAGGAACCCTGTCGCGGATATATTCCGGATCGCGTCCGTTAATTTCGATAACCTTAATTAAAGGGAAATATTTTTCACCTTCGCGTGGAGGACGTATGCTACCGGTAACGGTATCACCTGTTTTTAGCCCAAAGAGTTTGATCTGGGATTGAGAAACATAAACGTCGTCGGGTGAGCTAAGGTAGTTGTAATCGGAAGAACGCAAAAAACCGTATCCATCGGGCATTATCTCCAAAACGCCTGTTGCATTGATTATTCCATCAAAATCGAAGCGTTCGAACTTCTTTTCTGGGATCTGCTTTCTTACTACGTTTGGTTGGAGATTTCTAGGTTCTTGCAGGCTGCGTTGTGCCGGTGCTGCGGGCACTTGATTTTCCTGCTCAATATCGGTTGCAGAGGTTGGTAGAGCTACTGGAGCCTCGTCCAATTCCACAACCTCAGATTCTTCTATAATATCAGCGTTGAGATCGATCGCGCTAGTATCCTCAACCCTTGGTCTGTTTTCGCCCCAAACCCTTGCTTCAGGACCGTCCTTGCGTTTGAAACGTTTACGCTCGCGTGAGTTAATATCAAGATTTCTGGGGTTTTCCTTGGGAACTCTATCGGCAGGTAAAACTACCCTTCTAATTTCTTTCTTTTCAACTACGGGTGCGGCCTCCGGTTCAACTTCTGCCTTTTGGGCTTCAACTATTGGAGTAGGCTCCGTTTTAAGAACTATTTTTTCCTCTTCTTTCCGAGGAGTAAGTTCCTTCTTAACTACTACTTTTCGAATTTCTTTGTTGGGTTCGAACCTACGAACGGGTTCTTCCTTCTTTTTTGTATCCTTTATATTTACGTCAAGAACGGCTTGAGCGTCTAACACACGGTAAATAAGTTCTTGCTTTTTAAGGGACTCTATTCTCTTAATATTCAATGTCTTGGCAATTTCCCGCAATTCGGGAAGAAGCTTCTTATTCAGCTCCAGAATATCATACATAAGTTTGATGGAGATTGGTAAATACTAATAATGAGATGTAAACAATTGAAAAATAAAAGGAGTAATCTTTATGTGGGATTGTAAGTGAGGGGGTTGCCTCAAAGAAATGAATACAATACCTTGAATAACGCGCAATATTACACATTTTATTTCAGCTGATACATATGTGTGCACATTTTTTTAAAAATAATTGCTGAATAACATCGAAAAATAAACTATTCTTTGTTTTTCATAATCTTTTACTACTTTCAAAGCTTCAAGAAACCTATTTTTGACCCAACCCCGAACCTGCACTTCATGAGACAGCTTAAAATTATTAAGCAAGTTACTAACAGAGAAACTCCCTCGCTGGACAAATACCTGCATGAGATAGGCAAGGTTGATTTACTCACAACTGAGGAGGAAGTAAACCTAGCAAGGCGCATAAAGCAAGGTGATGCCATTGCGCTAAATCGACTCATCAAGGCAAATCTCCGCTTTGTAGTTTCAGTTTCCAAACAGTACCAAAATCAAGGTTTAAGTTTGCCCGACCTTATTAACGAAGGAAACCTAGGCCTTATAAAGGCAGCACAACGTTTTGACGAAACTCGTGGTTTTAAATTCATCTCTTATGCCGTATGGTGGATACGCCAATCGATCCTACAGGCATTGGCCGAACAAGCCAGAATTGTCAGGCTTCCCCTGAACAAGATTGGAAGCATAAACAAAATCAACAAGGCCTTTGCTGAACTAGAGCAACTTTACGAGCGCGAACCAACCATTGAAGAGCTAGCCGACGTACTCGAAATTGCTCCTGAAGATGTGAAAGAGGCAATGAAAAGTTCATCCAGGCACATTTCAATGGACGCTCCGATTACCTACGATGATGAGGGCAGCATGTATGACGTGTTACTCAATACCGATACTCCTAGCCCGGACAAAGGACTACTTAATGATTCCCTGCGCAAAGAAATTGAGCGCGCCCTTTCAACTCTTACCGAAAGAGAGTCGACAATACTACGACTCTATTATGGTTTAAGCGGAACGCCTGCACATAACTTGGAAGAGATTGCACTGGAATTGGACCTCACTCGCGAGCGTGTTCGCCAAATTAAGGAGAAAGCTATTAAGCGGCTTAAGCATGTCACCCGAAGTAAAATATTGAAAACATACCTTGGATAAAGAATAAGAAATCCTCCACTTGGGGGATTTCTCTTTTTCTGCTAGCTTTGCAAAAAAGTAATACAATGGAAAGGATAATTGCCCCTTCGCTCCTATCGGCCGATTTCGGAAACCTAAACCGAGACATAGAAATGATTAACCGCAGCAACGCCGATTGGTTTCACTGCGATATTATGGATGGCCAGTTTGTGCCCAATATGTCGTTTGGCTTCCCAATTATTGAACAGGTAAAAAGAATGGCGCAAAAGCCGCTGGATGTTCATCTTATGATTGTGGATCCCGACCGATATTTA
Organism: Williamwhitmania taraxaci; assembly: GCF_900096565.1. Taxonomy (NCBI): domain Bacteria; kingdom Pseudomonadati; phylum Bacteroidota; class Bacteroidia; order Bacteroidales; family Williamwhitmaniaceae; genus Williamwhitmania; species Williamwhitmania taraxaci. The sequence goes on along the minus strand of NZ_FMYP01000001.1, from coordinate 102,893 downwards.
GAACGGTTTAAGGAGGCCGGAGCCGATATTCTTACCGTTCATATTGAGGCATGCACTCACCTGCACCGAACCCTTCAGCGCATTAAGCTGCTCGGAATGAAGGCAGGTATTTCACTTAATCCGCATACTGCGGTATCTCTTTTAGAAGATATTGTTGCCGAGGCCGATATGGTTTTGATTATGTCGGTAAACCCTGGCTTTGGAGGTCAAAAATTCATAGAGAACAGCTATTCTAAAATTTCTAGGCTTCGCGAAATGGCTGAAAAAAAGAACCAAAATCTGATAATTCAGGTAGATGGCGGCGTTGACCTCACAAACGCGGCAAGGTTATATGCTGCAGGCGCTAATGCTTTAGTGGCAGGCAATGCGGTATTTAAAGCAAGTAATCCGGAAGAGGCTATTGCCGGACTAAAAAACGCATAAATACTTGCAGAGGACAATTATTTATGCTGTATGTATTGTGTATTAAAATTATGCCTATCATTGCATTGATAAAAAGAGAAAAGAAAATGCTTAACCACAATTCATTTTACGCCAACTATTATTACTACTTCTTTAGCAAGAGGAGGGGTTTGGCAGTGGTATAGTATAACAACAACGAAGTTATTAAAACCAAATAGCACAAGCCCCGAGAGATCGGGGCTTTTTTATTTTAAACCCATGACAGCACAAATACAGTTTCAGCAAACAGCACAAACCGGATTGATTTCGGGCAGCCAGTTTTTCTTCTATTACTATTACTTCTTGGGATACCAGAGGGGCTGATACTGTATTGCATGCAATAGAATATAGAGGCTCCACACTGGGGCCTCTTTTTTTTTTCAACATAAACGTCAATTATGAAACCCAAACAGTAATGTATTCGAAATCTTTTAAAGGTGCACTACCATCCAATGGCTTTGGCCAAATGACGGAAATTTCTTCAAAAACAGAAAGTCAGAAAGAGATACATCAACAACAAACAACAATAATAAATACAAAATCTAATGGAAATTAGTCTTTCGCAGCGCTTAGGAGAGGTTAAAGAATACTACTTCTCCCGCAAGTTACAAGAAATAGAGCAACTTATGCGGCAAGGCATTGAGGTGATAAACCTTGGAATTGGTAACCCCGATATGCCCCCACCTGCACAAATGCAAATGCGTCTTTCTGAAGTTAACGCCCAAAATAATAGCCATGGCTACCAAGGATACAGAGGGATTCAATCACTGCGAATTGCTTTTTCCAACTGGTACAATTTGCATTTAGGTGTGGAACTAAATGCAGACAATGAGATACTACCACTGTCTGGTTCGAAAGAGGGAATTATGCATCTAAGCATGGCCTTACTCAATCCCAGCGATAGGGTACTTGTGCCAAATCCGGGCTATCCCACTTATAGTATTGCAACCCAATTGGCCGGTGGTATTCCCGTCGATTATAACCTTACAGAGAGCAACGACTTTGAGCCAGATTTTGATGAACTTGAATTGATGGATCTAAGCAAGGTAAAACTTATGTGGGTCAACTACCCGCACATGCCAAGCGGAGCAAAGGGAAACTTGCCTCTTTTCGAAAAGTTGGTGCAATTTGCTAAAAAACATCATATTTTAATCTGTCACGACAATCCTTACTCATTTATAATGAACGACAATCCCCTAAGCATTCTAGGAGTGGAAGGGGCCAAAGAAGTAGCAGTTGAACTCAACTCCCTGAGCAAATCGCACAACATGGCAGGTTGGCGTGTAGGAATACTGGCTGGACGGTCCGATATTATTAACGCCGTTCTCCGGTTCAAAAGTAATATGGATTCAGGGATGCCCTTAGCGGTACAGCAAGCAGCCACCGCAGCACTAGCGGTTGGCAGCGAATGGTATACATCACTCAACAAGGAGTATGCTGTCAGGAACGTGATTGCAACAAAAATCGCCCTTGCCCTCAATTGCACACCATCGCCTAAGTGTCAAGGAGGAATATTCCTTTGGGCTAGAATTCCCAATTGGGTTTACGATGTGGAGTCGTTCTGCGATGAGGTGTTGAAGCAAACGAGGGTTTTCATAACCCCGGGGACTGTTTTTGGCAGTAATGGAGAACGCTACATCCGCATTTCGCTCTGCGCCGACAAAGCCACCCTTCAAATTGCACTGCAACGGATTGAAACATTTGACATTCACAGATAGCCATGAAAAAAGAGACAATCGCCATTATAGGCACCGGATTGATGGGTTGCTCATTTGCCCATGGACTAAATCGACACTTTAATATAATCGGCGTTGATTCGTCCAAGATTGCTTTAGAACAGGCTTTTCACCATGGATTTATCCACACATGTGAGGATATTGAAACGGCCGTAGCCTTAGCCACTACGATTATTGTCGCCACGCCTACCAACAATGCATCCTCAATTATATCTTCCGTTTTGGAAATGGCAGGAGAAAAAACCACCGTATTGGATCTCTGCTCCACAAAGCAAAATCTATGCACAGCACTTTCGAGCCATCCCAAAAGAACGCAATATGTGGCGGCACATCCAATGGCCGGAGCGGAAAAGAGTGGCTCGCAGTCTGCTTCCAAGGAGCTACTTTACGGCAAAACCATCTTCGTTTGTGAGCAGCATCTTTCAAGTGATTTGGCATTAAAGTCGGCGCTCCAACTTTTTAATGTTCTAAACCTGATCCCGCAATACCTTACATCAGTGGAACATGATAAGTTGATGGCGCAAGTATCGCATCTGCCCCAGGTAGTAGCTTTCGGGCTGGCAGCCGCATTGAGTCAAAATAGCGAGCAAGTAATTCATGCCGGAAGCGGATTCGATTCTACCACTAGGCTCTCGGGCAGCAGTGCGGCAATGTGGGTCCCAATCCTTTTCCAGAACAAAGAGAATATTCTTGAATTGATTGAACAGATCAACAGCAGCCTAATCCAGATTGCTCACTATATCGAATCTGAAGACGAACCCGCCCTTAGTGGCCTAATTTTAAAGGCAAACCAGGTTCGATCAATATTTGAACAACGAAATATTAAAAATTAGAAAATGATGGAAAATAAGAAATTTCAAGGAATTATTCCTCCCGAAAAATGGATTAAAGACTGCAGCACACCTCTAATTATAGCAGGACCGTGCAGTGCTGAAACAGAAGAACAGGTAATGCAAACGGCTCATCAGCTCAAGAATACAGGAGTTGTGCAGATATTTCGTGCAGGTATTTGGAAACCGCGAACCCAGCCAAACACATTTGAAGGCGTAGGCAGCGTTGGCCTTGAATGGCTACAGCGAGTGAAGCGGGAAACCGGAATGTCTGTTGCCACAGAGGTTGGCTCAGCAAAACATGTTTTTGAGGCAATAAAGTATGGTGTCGATTTATTATGGATTGGGGCCCGCACTACCTCCAATCCATTTGCCATTCAAGAGATTGCCGATGCACTCCAAGGCGCCGACATTCCAGTTCTTGTAAAAAACCCGCTGAGCCCGGACCTCGATCTTTGGATTGGGGCTATTGAAAGGCTACATGCTGTTGGTCTTCGGAAGTTAGGAGCCATTCATCGTGGCTTTTTCAGTTGGGAGAAAACCGACCTTCGAAACCAACCTTGCTGGCACATCCCACTGTCCATGATGCGTCAATTTCCGGATCTTCCCATAATTTGTGATCCCAGCCATATTGCTGGTAAGCGCGAGTTGGTGCCCGAGATTGCCCAGCGCGCTTACGACCTGCGCATGCATGGGTTGATGGTAGAGACCCATATCAACCCAGATAATGCATGGAGCGATGCCCGCCAGCAGCTAACCCCAGCCAATTTTTCCGAGATGATTCAATCGTTAGTTGGTACAGACTCCGATGAGCCTTACAACCATAATCTCAACGACCTACGTACCGAGATTGACGAAATCGACGAACAGCTATTGGGAATGGTTGCCCGAAGAATGCGAACGGTAGAGAAAATTGCTCATCTCAAAGAGGAAGAGAAGTTGAATGTAATTCAACCAAAACGCTGGCAAGATGTTTTAGTGAATGTTAAGACTAAGGCCGAAAGTCGTGGCTTGCGTCCCACTTTTGCCGAAGGTCTTTTTAATGCTATCCACGAGGAGTCGGTGTTGCTTCAATCAAATATTATTCGGAGTAATCAACCGTAAGTATTAAATTATGACCTAACTTTATACTCGAATACCAATGCGCACTGCCATGAAAACAATTGAGGTAAAAGGAGAAAAGTCAAACTCATCTATTTTTATAGGGGAGAGTCTATTAAAACTTCTCAATTACACTCCAGTTGAGAACGTATTTATTGTAACCGATTCCAATGTTGAGCAACTATACCAGAGCCACTTTCCTAAATTTCCCGTTTTTGTATTAAAACCTGGAGAAGCCCAAAAAAATTTATCCAACGCGGAGGCCATATACCAGTGGCTTCTGGATAATGGGGCCGATCGCAGTTCCTTTATAGTGGGAATTGGTGGCGGAGTGGTGTGCGATATGGCCGGTTTTATCGCCTCCACCTACATGCGTGGTGTAAGATTTGGCTTTGTTTCTTCCACGCTTTTATCTCAGGTAGATGCCAGCATAGGAGGAAAAAACGGTCTCGATCTGGACAACTATAAAAATGTAATTGGAACATTCAACCAACCTGAGTTTGTAATCTGCGATACAGCCCTGCTTGTCACGCTTCCTATTACCGAACTGCGTTGTGGCCTTGCCGAGGTGGTTAAGCACACGCTTATTTCGGATAGGAAAATGTTTGAATTTCTAGAACAAAATTATAGCCGAGCATTATCGCTTGAAAAAGAAGTAATCGACTTACTCGTTGAGCATTCAGTTGAAACAAAAGCAGGCATTGTTAATCGTGACGAAAAAGAAAAAGGCGAACGTAGAAAGTTGAACCTGGGACATACGTGGGGACATGCCATTGAGAAAATCACAGGCATACCGCATGGCGAAGCGGTTAGCATTGGTATTGCATTCACTGCGTGGCTGTCGGAGAAGCGTGGATTGCTTTCCTCAACAGAACGTGATAGAATAATTGCACTGCTCCACCTCCTCGGTCTCCCTACCTCATCGGACGTTTCGCGTGAAGCAGCCATGGAGGCTTTGCTGCACGACAAGAAAAAAGAGGGCACAAAAATGCATTTTGTTCTCATGGAAGGTATCGGAAATGTTACTGTTGAAGCAATTTCGATAGAAGAACTCAAGAGGTCCATCCTCGAATAGACATAACTAATCTTTTGAGATATGATTTGTGTGAGCATCTCGGGTCAAACGGCAAGCCAAATACTGGAAGAGTTGAACCACGTTTCAATGGCTGAAATTCGGTTAGATCTTCTAAATCTTTCCGACAACGAAATTATGGAGGTGTTTGAAGCACACCCAAACCTAATAGCAACCTACCGACCAGGGCGCGTTACGGAAATAGAAAGAACCCGACAGCTTAAGCTAGCCTTGAAACATGGAGCAACATGGATCGACATAGAACTTGAAGCACCTACCGATTGGAAAAAAGAGATGATCATGTTCGCATCGAAGTTGGGAAAGAAAGTTATTATTAGCACCCACAATTTCGAAAAAACACCCACAACCGATGAACTTCTATCACTTGTGGAAGTTATGCAAAAAGAGGGCGCCGACCTTGTGAAGTTGGCTTGCCTTGCCGATTCGGCTGCCGCTTGTGCACGTCTTCTCTCACTCTATGAACGATATAAAAACATACTCGTAATTGGGATGGGGCCACATGGTAGCATTACCCGCATTGCCGCACCTTTTCTTGGTGCCCCCTTCACTTTTGCGGCTGGAACAGCAGGAAAAACTGCCCCCGGCCAATTTACCTTCTCCGAAATGCAACGAGCCATACAACTAATTAATCATGGAGAATAAAATGCAACTTTTAGCCGTTTTCGGTAAACCGGTATTACACAGCAAGAGCCCACAAATATTCAACACCCTATTTTCAAAATCCAACATTGATGCCTTTTACACACGGTTTCGGGTTGAATCGGGACATGAAGTAGTTGATGCTATACGCAACTTTGGAATTGCTGGCGCCAACATAACCACACCCTTTAAGGAGGCTGTACTCATGTGTCTCAACAGCGTGAGTAATGAAGTGATGACTATTGGGAGCATAAACACCATTGTTTTTAAGGACGGAAAAACCATAGGCTATAATACCGATTACTATGGGGTGACAAAAGCCATTGAAGACTCAGGCGTTAAGATAAAAGGGAAATCTGCGATAGTGCTTGGAGCCGGAGGAGCAGGTAAGGCTGCGGCCTATGGACTGGCAAAAGAGGGAGCTTCAGTAACCATAGTAAACCGAACACTTCTAAAAGCAGAAAAGGCGGCAAAGAAGTTAGGCTGTAATTTTGCGCCAATGGAGCAGTTGGCAATGCTGCTGAAAACTACGGATGTGTTGGTATCCACCATTCTTCCCGATGCAAACCCACTGCTCGGAATAACACTTCCTAGCAACCTTGCAGTACTCGATGCCAACTATAGAACATCGTCAATTGCAGCCCAAGCCACAGAGCAGGGATGTAAGATAATTCCTGGGGAGCGCTGGCTTCTGAGACAGGCCGAACTGGCCTACTTTCATTTTTTTGGAGATTGGCCGAACATCGAAACAATGGAACAAGCGCTGTTAAACGCAAAACCAGCCAATCCCGACCTTCTGCACTGTGTCGAGTTGGAGAATAAATCCATTATTACCTCTCAAAAATCCGAATTGGTAATACCTATAGACGACAAAACCGAAATGGAATTAGTAGATATACTCGATGAAGAAAGAAGTAAGGCCTTCGGCAATTAAGGGAACCATAACTGCACCCGCCTCCAAGAGTATGGTTCAGCGCGCTATTGCCGCAGCGCTACTTTCGCATGGCAAAAGTATAATCACCAATCCCGGCAACAGCAACGATTGCGTAGCGGCAATATCGATTGCTCGAGCGCTGGGTGCCACAGTTACTGTATTGCCCAATAGTTTGGAAATAATAGGAACTAGTGGAATTACAAACAACCACCTGCACTGTGGCGAATCGGGGTTAAGCATTCGAATGTTCACCCCCATTGCCGCTTCGTTCTCGGAAGAAATTTCGCTAATGGGAGAAGGTTCGCTCACTATACGCCCCATGGCTACAATGGAATCGCCACTACAGCAGCTGGGCGCATATTGCAAAACCACACATGGATTAATTCCCATCGTGGTAAAGGGACCATTGCACGGAGGCAAAGCAGCGCTCGACGGTTCGTTAGGATCGCAAATATTAACGGGGCTTTTGATGGCTGCCCCTCGTGCAAAAGAAGATGTAACGCTTCAGGTTAAGAACCTTCAAAGCAAACCATACATAGACCTTACGCTTGAGGTAATGAAAGCCTTTGGCGTCTCCGCCGACAACTACAATTACGAAGAGTTCTTCATTAAGGCCAACCAGAAATATCAACCGACGAACTTTAACGTGGAAGGCGACTGGAGTGGCGCAGCATTCCTGCTGGTTGCCGGTGCAATTGCAGGAAGAATCAGAGTCGAAAACATAACCACTTCGTCCCGCCAAGCCGACAAAGCAATCATGCAGGCAATCATGCAGGCAGGAGCCATTGTAAATGAGAAGAGTAACGCAATTGAGGTTTGCCATGCACCGCTGTCGTCCTTCTCGTTCGACGCCACCGATTGCCCTGACCTGTTTCCCCCGCTCGTGACCCTAGCTGCAGCATGTGGTGGTGTATCATCCATCAGAGGGGTGGGCCGCCTGGAACATAAGGAGAGTAACCGAAGTTTAGCCCTACAAGCGGAATACAAGAAAATGGGAATTAACATCGAAGTAGATGGCGATACCATGCTTGTAACCGGAGGCCCCATAAGCGCAGCAACCATCGATTCGCACAACGACCATCGCATTGCTATGGCAACTGCTATTTCAGGACTAACAGCCAATGGCACAGTTTTCATCGAAGGGGCCGAATGCGTTGCCAAATCATATCCAGCGTTTTTCGACGACCTAAATACAATTTGTAAATTACCAATTTGAAGATTTGAGAATAAAAATTAAGTAGGAAGATGCTCTATTCGCTGTTGCCTGTCCGATAGCAACGTTAAGTTAATTGTTAGTATAAATCGGTCAACACTAATCAGGGATGGTCATCTTTTAACCTTTAACTTTAAACCATTAATCTCTATATGAATAATTTCGGAAGACTTTTTCGCATCAGCATATTTGGAGAATCACACGGAAAATCGATTGGCATTACCATCGATGGATGCCCTCCTGGCATTGCATTACAGGAACCAGATTTCACACCCGATCTTTCGCGACGTAAAAGCGGAGCCAAAGGAACGACTCCACGCAACGAGGAGGATTTACCCGATATTATTTCCGGCACTTTCAACGGATATACTACTGGAGCCCCCATTACCGTTCTCTTTCGAAATAGCAATACCCGCTCCGCCGATTACGCCAACCTTCAGGCATCGCCACGCCCCGGCCATGCCGATTTTGTGTCGAACGCAAAATACCACGGATTTCAGGACTTCCGCGGTGGCGGCCATTTCTCGGGTAGACTTACCCTTGCCCTTGTTGCTGCCGGCGTAGTAGCCAAAAAGATGATAGCCCCTGTGGAGATAAATGCATACTTGACTCAAGCAGGAGGTAGCACCAACATCGACGAAGCCATTGAAAAAGCCCTTGCCACCAAGGATTCCATTGGTGGTATTGTAGAGTGCAGCGCCTCCAAACTTCCCGTTGGCTGGGGCGAACCATTTTTCGATAGCGTGGAATCCATAATCAGCCACCTGGTATTTGCTATTCCTGCCATTAAGGGTATTGAGTTTGGAAGTGGTTTTGCCGCAGCAAAAATGAATGGAAGCGAACACAACGATGCCATTATTAACCCAGAAGGAAAGACAGCCACCAACAATGCCGGAGGTATTAACGGAGGTATTACCAACGGAAACAACTTGGTGTTTAGGGTTGCCGTAAAACCAACCTCCAGCATCGGTAAAAGTCAGCAAACGTTGAATAGTATTAGCGGAAAAGTTGAAGATTTAACGATTGAAGGCCGCCACGATGCCTGCATAGCACTACGCGTGCCGGTAATACTAGAGGCAGTTACTGCCATTGCACTGGCCGACCTGCAGCGGGTAGCTCAGGCTCAGAAGGTCTAGACCTCGAAAAATCATTTTGCATGGAGATAACAATAATCGTTTGGATGTTGTATCTTTGCAGAACTTACAACACGGGGTTGACTTGGTTTTGACAGCAAGCAGAAACGGGTTGGAAGCATGCCGAGCGTTGCGTTTTTTGCTCGTAAATATCAATGCGCACACTTTCATACGGCGAAAACAATTACGCTCTTGCTGCTTAATCACACTTAGTGCGATTAGCTTCATTCCTTGCTCAAGGTAGTAGGGAACGAGATGTCTCGCCAAGGGTTCCGTCCTGTAACCCTTGACAAATGAGGCACCGAAAATTCAGGAATAGCTGGGAATACGCCTCTACCCCCCGGCGAGATTAAGAGGATAAGGAATGGCTCGGGCTCTCTTCACCACGCCATTTTCGAAAATCAAGAGGAGATAAGCATGTAGAAACCAGCTGGCTTCCTTGTTTGGACCCGGGTTCGACTCCCGGCAGCTCCACAAAAAAACGCTCTCCAAATTTGGAGAGCGTTTTTTTTAAGTCAAAAAGCACCCACTCTGCATTTAACACCAAAACAACAACCTTTAGTAGTCACGCTACTCGATTACAACACCGAAATACAACTTCTATCAACTATTGTTTCAAAAGTGGTGATTTATTAAAAACAAAACTATTTTTGTATTCTCTCGCATTTCCATAAACCCGACATAATGCAGCAAAAGCCCATTAAAACAATTGCATCAGCCATTCGTCGTTATGTGCTAATGGTTTCTGTTATCTCCTTCTCCATTGTATTCTTCCTGAATTTAGGATTAGAATATAGGAAACTTCGCATGGAAGGAATCCAGGTAAGAGCCGATTACCTCAAACAACAAAAAGCCACCATACAAGAAGAGGTAACCAAAGCCATCAACCTCATCGAATTTAAGCGGATTAGGAGTTTCAAGGAAATTGAGACTGAACTCCAACGGCTTGTGCTCGAGGGCTCCAAAAACCCTAGCTATACCACTCGGCTGGATTCACCCCAAAGCATTTCAGAATTAACGCAACCGAACCATCAATGCATAGCGAACAAGGGCAGGTGTTTAACTCACGTTTTTTCTATTGCAGTCGACAAACTCTCCCCTCTACTCTCGAATGGTATCTTAAAAAACCCCTATCGGGAGCTTATTACCACTAACCAAGTCCTCGATTTGCTAAAAAAAACTGGAGAATGCAAGCTTATACATAGATCAAATACCAGCGAAAACCCAACTGAAACAATTATTCACCTAATCAAGCCATCATTAACCCATCCAATAGTCTTTGGCATAGCCCAAGACTGGACGCTCCAGCTAAAGGAAACTAAAACAGAAATCCTGCGTGAGTTGGCACGATACAGGTTTGGACCCAACCAAGAGGGATATATCTTTGTGAATACTTGGAGTGGTGATCCCCTGATAATCAATGGCGAGTTGGCAATTGGAAAACCCAACATGTTTGACATTACCGATCCAAATGGAGTAAAGGTTCTTCAGAAGGAAAGGGAGTTGGCTCGTTCCTCAAATGGAGGGTTTATGGAGTATTCATGGAAGAAACTACCTCGGCCGGGGGTAGATACTATTCCAATGAAGAAAATTTCGTTTATCATGGGGGTAATGGATTGGAAATGGATCGTAGGGGCAGGTCTGTATCTCGATGAACTGGAACAACTTGCAGCTATATCAGAAGAGAAACAGATCAAGTCATTCTATAGTTCCATATTCTCATTTGGGTTCTTTTTAGTAATAAGCTTTGTTCTTACATCAGTCTTCGCGAAGTTCCTTCAGAAGAAAATCAATAAGAATACCGAATCTTTGCAAGATTTTGTCACAGCCATTTCCCAAAAAGAAGAAAAAGTAAATCTCAAAAAATGGGATTTCGATTTCTATGACTTTAATCTACTAGCTAGACATATTGGGGGGATCGAACTCAGCCGCAGGGCAATGGAGGATAACTTTAAACGGTTAGTTTCACTTTACCCAAACCCAACTATTATTCAAAACGACGATGGCATTCAGTTTGTTAACGAAGCGTGGGTAAATCAAGTTGGCTACACAGTTGAGGATATACCAACCAATAACCATTGGTTTTCATTGGCATATCCCGACCCGGAATTACGCACCCACCTACTTAAAAAATGGAAAATATTTATTGAGACCGATCCGCTCGATGGAAAAACGGTAGTTGATGTGCCTGTGGTTTGCAAAGATGGCACAACCAAGCTCTTTACATTCAGAACTAGTCGGGTACTCGACGATCAACTAATGGTTACCCTTTATGACAGCACAAAGCAAAAGCAGTATGAACAAGAATTGCTGTACGCGAAACAAAAGGCAGAAGAATCGGATCGGTTGAAATCCGCATTCTTGGCCAACATGTCGCATGAAATCCGCACACCAATGAATGCCATTGTTGGCTTTTCCTCGCTCCTCCAGAAGCAAGGATTATCGGAGCAGAAGAAAGAAAAATACATAAACTTCATTCGTAACTCGGGAAACACACTTCTTAACCTTATCAATGATATCATTGACATTTCGAAGATTGAGTCGGGCCAACTGAAGATAATTTACCAAGAAACAGATATAAACAAGCTACTGACGGAAATACATGCCATTGAACGGGAAATATTTAAAAGAGAAGAGTTCTCGGATGTTATGCTTCGCATGGATTGCTCTGCAAAGGTGACGATGCAGGTTGATCCTGCTCGTTTAAAACAGATATTTACCAACCTGATTAGCAATGCTCGCAAATTTACAGCGAAGGGATCTGTTGAATTTGGGATTTATCCAGTAAAAGCAGAGGATGCTTCAATTACCTTCTTCTGCAAAGATAGCGGAGTTGGAATTCCACCGGAAAGGCTTATCACAATCTTCGAGCGATTTCGGACATATGATTTCGACTCCGGCGAACGTGTCACCCGTGGCACAGGGCTGGGGCTCTCTATCACCCAAAATCTAATAGAGCTAATGGGTGGTGCTATTAAAGTGGAATCAAAACTAGGAGAAGGAAGCACCTTTACCTTTGTTTTGCCACGACATAATGCTTAATCAGTAACTCAAATTCTTACAGAACAGTTTATTCCGAGCAATCTCGGGTTAAAGAGTTATCTTTACTTTTTTTTCTTGATCTTCAAGAAAAGGATGGTAAGCGAGGCAATCAGCGTGAATGCATTGGCAAAAATTATCGGTTTATCGCCTACCATTAATCCATAGGCAAACCAGAGAATAAGCCCCACGTTGATTATGGAATACATTACCAGCGATATGCTTTCGGTATCCCGCGTTTTAATAATCTTATAGGCCTGAGGATAAAACGATAAGGTAGTGAGGGTGGCGGCCACAAAACCAGTAACTTCTGCGATGCTCATTTTTTCTTTCAAAAATAGGGAAAAAGTGACAATTCAAACTCCAATGGTATAGAAACAATTACTTTTTCATCTGATCCTGACTGATAAAGATAAACCGCGATACTCTGTTTACAATTAAACTCACAAACAATGAACAAACGTTTTTAAAAAGCGTTTATTGATCTAGACAGTAAAAAAATGCTGGAAGTATTACTTCAGAAAATTGTCACTTTCCATTTGAATTAAGTGCAGCGCATTAATCATCAAGTTTCTTATTAATGAATTGCAAATATTTTAAAAACAGAAATTAAAACAAAAGCCATTTCGATGAGAAAGATATTACTGCTATTACTTGTTGCACTGAGCACTATCACAGCCTTAGGTCAGAATAGTGGAATTATAAAAGGTCGAGTATACAACCTCAAGAATAATGAACCTATTCCATTTGTTAATATAGTTATTTGGGGTACAAATATTGGTACGGTTTCCGATTTCGAAGGCGAATTTATCTTCACTGGCCTGCAACCCGGCTTTGCAGAGGTATCGGCCTCGTCGATAGGATTCAAACCCTATGTTTCGCCAGAGTTGAGGGTTACCAATGCTGCAACTACTAACCTCGACATTGGTATGGAAGAAACCTCTATTGCTATTCAAGAGGTGACGGTGAGAGGTTCTGCATTCAGAAAAAGTGAGGAAAGTCCAGTTTCATTACAAAGGATAGGCATCTCCGAAATTGAAAAAGCACCCGGAGCCAATCGCGATATATCGAAGGTTATTCAGTCGTTTCCTGGAGTATCATCCTCCGCATCTTTCCGCAACGATGTGATTGTGCGCGGTGGCGGACCCAACGAGAACCGATTCTACCTCGATGGCGTGGAAATCCCCACCATCAACCACTTCTCCACCCAAGGATCATCGGGTGGTCCGGTTGGAATCATCAATGTTGACTTTGTGCGTGAAGTAAACTTCTACTCAGGGGCTTTCCCTGCCAACAAGGGGAATGCACTCAGCTCCATTCTCGACTTTAGATTGGTGGATGGCAACCGCGACCGATTAAAGGTTAAGGGTATATTGGGTGCATCCGATCTGGGAATTACCCTCGATGGCCCTATTTCAGAGCGAACCACCTTTATTGTATCGGCGCGACGTAGCTACTTACAGTTCCTGTTCAACATTATTGGACTACCCTTTCTCCCCACCTACAACGACTTACAGTTTAAGGTAAAAACCCGAATCGATTCAAAAAACGAAATTGTTTTTCTTGGGTTAGGTGCTCTAGATCAATTCAAACTCAATACAGGGATAAAGAACCCAACCGAAGATCAGCAATTTTTACTAAAGACGCTGCCTATAAACGAGCAGTGGAACTATACCGTGGGTGTCGTGTATAAACACTACCGCGCCAATGGAACCGATACATGGGTGGTGAGTAGGAGTTTCCTAAACAATACGGCCTACAAATACAATAACAACGACAATAATTCCTATAAAATTCTAGATTACAGCTCCACTGAGGCGGAAAATAAACTCCGATACGAATACGATAGGCAAACCCTGTCGGGCATAAAGATAAATGCAGGTGCACTGGGCGAGTATGTGGACTACTCGAACCAAACCTATCGCCTCATAGCATCGGGAAATGGATCAGGAGTTGATGACTACAACCGAACATTGACCTACTTAAAATGGGGCCTATTTGGGCAGGTAACGAAGAGCGTATGGGACGATAAACTTTCCCTCTCGTTGGGACTAAGGTCCGACGCCAACAGCTATTCGACCGAGATGAATAACCTATTGCGCCAAATATCACCTCGTTTTTCGGCTTCTTATTCACTAACAGATAATTGGGTGCTCAACTTCAATACCGGACGCTACTACATGCAGCCATCGAACACATCCTTAGGCTTTGCCGATCAAAATGGAACCCTGGTAAACAAAGCCAACGGGTTGAAATACATTGCATCCAACCACCTAGTAGCCGGAGTGGAATACAATCCAAATGATGCAAGTAAGATTACGGCAGAAGCCTTCTATAAAACCTACTCCAACTATCCATTTTCACTCTCCGATTCGGTAGCCATATCGAGCAAGGGAGCCGATTTCGGAACCTTCGGCGATGAAGCGCTTCGATCTATTGGCAAGGGGCGTTCCTATGGATTGGAACTTCTCTACCGCACCAAGAATCTTATGGGAATAAATGCAATCATCGCCTATACGCTAGTGTGGAGCGAGGTACACAAAACCGATAAAAACCTTGAGAGCACCGGAGGATACAACCCAACCGCTTGGGACAATAGAAACTTAATAACCCTAACCGCTACTCGTGAGTTCCGGAAGGGATGGGAAGTTGGCGTGAGGTGGCGCTACCTTGGAGGTGCACCCTACACCCCTTACGATTTGGAACGATCGGCACTTGTTGATGTTTGGGACACTCAAAACCGCCCTTACTTAAACTATGGCAAGTTTAATACACTGCGGTATAAAGCCTTTCATCAGCTCGATGTGCGAATTGATAAAAGTTACTTCTTTAAAAAATGGAGTTTAAACTGCTACCTCGATATTCAAAACCTTTACAACTTTAAATCCGAACAGCAATCGAACTACTTATCCGCAGGTGTTAATGCCTCTGATCCTACTCGATACAACCTTAAGGAAATTCCTTCCGATGGATCGGGTACTGTATTGCCTACCATTGGAATAATTGTAGAGTTTTAACGGAATAGGGACGCCACATACGGGGTGCAATGGGAATTGGAGTTGTTTTATTACCAACGTCTGGCTCCTACGGAGCCCTCGGTAGAGAACGATGGGTTGCGTTGATGAATCGATGGGTGACGAAAAATAACCGATAGATGAATCCACAAAAACAAACACCAACGGCTACCTACTAAAAATAAGAATCGCAACGCATCTATTTTTTTCTTAAATTATACTTCTCTAAATCACATCAGATATGAGCACATTTAAGTTACTACTCCTTGCCGCTGCCGCCTTAAGTGTTGCGGCCTGCTCCACCCAGAAATCATCTACGGGTGAAACGGCTTTGCTGATTGAAACAAAACCCGATGTAAGTGGAAAGATTATTACCGTGGAGGTTCAGCAAGGTCCCGGGTTTAAGCACCCACTAATTGCCATTTGGACAGAAAAAGAAAATGGTGATTTCCTGCAGACACTATATGTTTCCAAATCCTTTGCTACCGGTGTATTCCGATACGGGGTAATGGAAGATGGGGTATGGAAAAAAGGTACGCGCCGTCATCCCTCTGCCCTTCCTTACTTTAGTCACAAGTTCGGCAACAAAACAACCGACGGCCTGTATCTTCCAACTAAGGAAAACCCCATTCCCGACGCCGTTTCGGGAGCAACACCATCAGGTTCGTTTACTCTAAAAGCTAAAAGCGCAGTGGCATTTAAGCGCTATAAAATCCTGATGGAAATAAACCAGCCTTGGGACTTCAATAACTACTGGTTCAACGACAAATTTCCGGGCGATGAGGAGTATCTCGCATCAGGCCAACCGGCACTAGTCTACTCCATCGACGTGGATACCGATAACGAGGACAAAGTTTACTTTTTGCAGCCCATTGGCATTAGTAGCTACAATGGCACTAACGGTAATCTAAATCCAGATATCTCCTCATTAACCACCGCATTCAAAATGGTTCAGAAGGTGAAGGTGACTGTGGAATAGAGGAAGACAGGAGAAGTTGAAAGATGGAAGTCGGAAGTCAGGAGACGGAAGTCCGAGACGTTAAAGGGTAAACGTTAAAGGTTAAAAGACGGGAGTCAGAAGTCGGAAGAGGTTGAAAGTCGGAGAGCAACGACGATACCGCGCTAGCGGGGTCGGAGAGCAACGACGATCCCGATTTATCGGGGTTAAAAGACGGAAGACCGGAGTCTGAAGTTGGCAGACGGAGTGGCGCCGTAGGTGCCAGATTATGGTAAAAGTGAAAATACACTTGAGTTGGCGGCGCGGACAAATGGTTGAAAATACATCTGTCGATGAACCGCCGCCTGAACGAAACGGTCAATAGATGAATGAAATTGGTTCTCAACTTGCAATAACAGGTGAACCGTGAAGCGAGCTCGCCGAAGGCAAAATTGAAGACTGAAGACCGAAGACCGAAGACTGAAGACCGAAGACTGAAGACTGAAGACTGAAGACTGAAGACTGAAGACTGAAGACCGCTTCCGTGCATCATTAAATCCAAATTTATCAATGACAGTCCAATGAAAAATATTGCGATTATTGGTGGTACCGGTTTTATCGGGAAAGAATTAGTTCCCGTGCTATTGGCAGAAGGCTTCACGCCCGTTATTGTCTCAAGAAGGAAACATATTCCCGACGATCATTCCGGGAATAGTGTGAAGCATATTCAGTGGGATGGAATAAGCCCGGGTGAACTTGCATCACACCTTAACGGTTTCTATGGCGTTATAAACCTTGCAGGCGAAGGAATTACAAACAAATTTTGGAGCCCTGCCCGTAAGAAACGGCTACTCGAAAGCCGCTACGATATCACAACAAACCTCGCAACGGCCTTTGCTTTAATGCATACGAAGCCTAAGGTTCTTATACAAGGATCAGCGGTTGGATACTACGGGCCCCAAATAAACGAAGCACAAGAGGGTAGCCCCAACGGAAAAGGCTTCCTGGCTGAGTTGACCCTACTGTGGGAAGGGGCGGCAAACAAAGCGGAGATCCTCAACATCCGAACAGTCTACCTCCGCACCGGAATAGTTCTCTCCAAAAAAGGCGGAGCATTCCCCAAGTTAATCCAACCATTTAAACTCTTTTTCGGAGGGAATATTGGCTCGGCAAACCGTATGATTCCATGGATTCACATTGAGGATGAGGTGAGGGCTATTTGCTTTCTCCTGAAAAACAGCACAATTAGAGGTGCCGTTAACCTAGTGGCACCGGAACCTTGTCGGCAGGAGGAGTTCAACCGAGAAGTTGCTACCCGATTACACAGGCCATTCTGGTTGCACATCCCAGCACTACTGGTTAAGTTGCTACCGGGAGGCATGGGTAAAGAAATATTTTTGACTGATCAAACCATCTCCCCGGCTGTGCTGGGCGCAGCTGGCTTCGAGTTCCGTTTCAAAACCATTAAAAGCGCCATGAACAACCTTCTGCCTATTTAATCCCGAAGAAGTGCTACTACGCGAAAAAGCAGCAGTCCAAAAGATAGCCCCACTAGGTTGGATAGTATATCGAATAGGTTGAACGATCGACCCGGTATAAAGTATTGAAGAACTTCAATGGAAATCCCCAGCACAATACATAGCAGAATCAACTTAATCCATGCAAACCGTTTAAATATAACGATATCATTGAGTTGAGCCATTGTAAATATGGCTACAATTCCAAAGAAGGCCAGCGCATGGCAGAGATAATCGGCACGGAAGGAGAAGGATTCAATGGTTACCCGACCGACACCTAACCCGGGAATTAGCGCCCCAACAAAAAGCGCTCCAATCCACAACCAAAAAATATAATCGAGCTTCGCTATAATCAGTTTCATGGTGGCCAAATTATATACTTTTTTCGAGAATGAAGTTGTATTAATACAGATAAATTAGCGAGAGGATATTCCTACTTATTGGGGATGCATTGAATGATTGGCACATTGCCCATTACACAGTGAAATATAGATGAGCAACTTCTGAATCCCTACTCTCAGCCTCAATTACCACAGATTCACACAGATTTACACAGATGAGTTTAGACTGTAGATGAGAAACTTCCAAATGCTGAATCCTTCTGTCTTTTAACCTTTAACTTACCCCCCTTTACACAGATTTACACAGAGAAATTTAGACAACATACCGTCTTTTAACCTTTAACCTTTAACTAAACCCCCTTTACACAGAGTTACACAGTGAAATGCAGACAACCTTCTGTCTTTTAACCTTTAACCTTTAACTAAACCCCCTTTACACAGAGTAACACGGTGAAATTTTTATTACCGACTGTAATCGAGCAACTTCTGAATCCCTACTCTCAGCCTCAATTACCA
Organism: Williamwhitmania taraxaci; assembly: GCF_900096565.1. NCBI lineage: Bacteria > Pseudomonadati > Bacteroidota > Bacteroidia > Bacteroidales > Williamwhitmaniaceae > Williamwhitmania > Williamwhitmania taraxaci. The sequence continues at coordinate 84,409 of NZ_FMYP01000001.1, read as the reverse complement.
CAGATTCACACAGATTTACACAGAGAAATATAGACAACCTTCTGTCTTTTAACCCTTAACTTAAACTCTTTACACAGAGTAACACAGTGGACACACAGAGTAACACGGTGAAATTTTTATTACCGACTGTAATCGAGCAACTTCCGAATCCCTTCTCTCAGCCTCAATTACCACAGATTCACACAGAGGAGTTTAGACTGGGAAAAAGTGAATGGTGAACAGACGGCAGAAGAAAAAAGAGTGAAATGTAGGAGTGCAACGGAGATCCCGTGACAACGGGGCCGGAGTGCAGCAGAGATCCCGATTTATCGGGGGCGCATTGTCTCATAGTCAAATAATTCATACTCCGCATCAAAAAAACACGCTTATCTACCCCTTTTCGGTAAACCTTCTCCAATTATTCTCGTTTGCGGAACATAAAGATGTTCGTTATTTGCTGCTTAAATGGAGCAAATGCCAAGGAAAGCCCATATTCGGACAATCTAACAGAACAAAGCTGCATTGAAAACATCAAAATTCTCTATACCAACTACATGCCACAAATGGATCAATTATTGGAAGATATAGAGTATTTTTGTCTGCTTTTTATTTTTGGACAATAATATTGGATTTTCGTTTGTAGTTAAAAATTTGAAGCGTTAACTGTTTTTATCAAAGATTCATCATGTTTACAATCATTTTTCCATCGAAAAACACTGATATAATGCAAAATATAGCCATTGCGAGAACAGAAAATTTCCAGAACACAAAGTCTTCGACTATTCCGAGCAGCTACACTCCATTCAAGTTGGCGGTGCGGCTGTTGTTGGGAATCGTGATGATACTTTCGGTTGGGAGTGCATGGGGGCAAACAACGTTCACCACGCCTGTGAATCCAACTGGAAATTGGACCGGAATTGCTTGGACAAAAACGGGAACAACCACAACCGCGACATATCCAGGGCAAGTAAATGGAGAAAATCATATAGTTGTAATCAATGTAACAGGGAATGGTGTTGGCAGAGTATTAACTCTAGATCAGAACATCACTCAAAGCGTCTCTAATGTTTCAATTAATTATACCGGAACAAGAACAGCCACATTGAGCATTGGAAATTTCAATTTGACCATGACTGGAAATTTGACAGGAATTGGAATAATTACAATTGGCAGTGGTACTTTAAATATTGCAGGAAACAACAATCATACAGGAACATTCAATTGCGGCACAGGAACAGTTAATTATAATGGTGCTGGTGCGCAGAGTGTTGGAAATTATACTTACTTTAACCTATCATCATCAACGGGCGGCATTAAAACCTTACCTGCTGCAAATATAAACATCAACGGCGATTTAAGTATTAGCAATAGCACTCTTGCTTTTAATGCTGCTGCAGCAAGAACAATTACAGTCATTGGAAATCTTTCCGGAAATGGCACCATTGATATGAGTTCTGGAAATCGTGCTCATATTCTTGACTTAGGAGGGACAACCAACGCTATAGGCACATTAACGACTGCAGCAATTGCAAGCAATGTAAATTACACCCGCACCGGTGATCAAACCATGTTTGGGAGCCCTAACTACCGTAATGTCACTATTTCGGGTGGTGGCAATAAATCGCTACAGGCGAATGCCACCATCAACGGAACACTAACCCTTACCAACGGAAACTTAACCCTTGGCAACAACGATCTTACTATTGTGAATCCTGTTTCGGGTACATTTAACAACACCCATATGGTTATCACCGATGGAACAGGTGGATTGGTAAAACAAGGTTCAGCAAACTCCGATTTTGTGCTTACCTACCCCATTGGCACAGGCACAACCTACACCCCGATCACATTAAGCACCTTCTCGGCTACATCCATTGCTCCGGGATCTACCTTAAGACTGCAAAGCAGCACAGCACCCTCTACAGGTGCTCCGGGAAACTACCCGCTAAACAGGCATTGGAATACCAGCACAAATGGCATTTCAGGATCGGTTATCGCCAATATTTCATTCGGTTACTTAGCATCAGATATTCCAACTGGCGGAACCGCTTCGCTTTATGAGATTATTTACAAACCCACACTAGATAACTGGACACTACCCAACGGTTCTGGAATTGCAGGGAGTAATCCACTATTAGCGTCATCGGCTACAACGCTAGATGCGGAATGGACTGCTGTTGTTCCTGTGAAACGAATTTTCTACTCCCTAAAGAGCGGCAGTTGGGACGATCCCACGGTTTGGACTCTCGACCCATCGGGAACTCAACCTCTAAATCCAAACAACTACACACCAACCACCTCTACTACATCGATCTTCGATGAAGTTGTTGTGCTTTCGGGAAGAGCCGTTACCGTATCCTCCAATAACAAGCAGAATTATAAACTCACGGTTGTTGGAACCATCGATTTTGGCATAACTATTGGACATGGATTCACCACAACCATAAACGGAACCGGACGAATTCGTTTGGCAGGCGATAACTTTCCATCGGGAGATGCTACCGATTTCATTACAGCAGGTCAAGGCGAAGGAACCGTGGAATACTACGGTGTTACCCGCACTATTACAACTCCACGCACATTCTTCAACGTGGACGTAAATATGGGCGTTGGCAATGTTTTAAGCCTTCTTGCCAACTATACCACCAACGGAAGCCTAACGGTTTCGAATGGAACATTGCAAATAAACGACAACCTATCTACCATACCGCTATCCATAATAGTAAAAGGAGATATTGCCGTTGCTGCATCCGGGAAAATAACTACTGGATCAGCAAATGCTCGCCACCAGCTGAACATTTATGGAAATTTCACCAACAGTGGTGATGTTCGCTTTACAAATAGAGCAACAGCCGACTTTGCTACTGAAGCAACCGACGGTATTGTAGATGCCAACTTTTTGAATACTGCCGCTAGCCAAAGCATATTCTGCCGAGGCATTACTAACTTCTACCGAATCAAAATAAATAAGGGAGTCGATAATACCTTTACCCTAAACATTGATGCAACAGCTCCAGCCAACTTCAATCTTTTAGGATTTGCCAACGAAAACCATGCTGCTGTAGCTCAGCTCGCCGACAATGCCAATGCGCTTGGTCTGGTGAGCGGAACGGTACGAATTGGCAACAGTGTTGTAATTCCAACGCTATCAATTGCCAACGTGTATAGTATTTCGGAAGCAGCACAGCTTTGGATTAATGGTGGAACAGTGCAGAAAAACATTGGTCAAACCATTGCTATATATGGAAAGATAAAGACCACAACAGGGTTGCTTGAGGCAAAAGTAGCAAGTGGTGTTACGCTGTGTAAGAATGGAGCATTGAATGTAGATGGCGGAACTGTAAATATCAACCAGCTACGAACCTCCGATGTGGGCGCCGATCCAAACAATGGTGCTTACGTTCAATCGAATGGAACAGTGAATGTTCTTGGCGGAACGACTAATAACGACTACTACGTGTTCAGTTTACCTAGCACTGCCAGCGTTTTTAACATGTCGGGCGGAACGCTTAAGGTAAATACAGCTCCGGGAAATGGGGCAATTCTGATAAACTCCGATCCCGAAAACCTCAAGATAACTGGAGGAACAGTAATTGGCGAGACAACATCGATTGAAGACTTTCTCATCACCTCGCGTGCACCATTCTGGAACCTTCAACTTAAAAATAGCACAGCCGTTGCGCGCAAATTTACGCTTGGTGCTGCTGCAAATATTGGCCCATTAAACATTAACATTGCTGCCCAGCCTCTTCAAGTTCTAAACGACTTGCGCATTTGGGGCCAAGAATCGGGAGGAGCAGCTTACCCTACAATTACCCTCGATGCGGCTCTCAACGACCTCTACATTGGGGGTTCATTCTATATTGAAAAGGGAGCATTCTACACTGCAATTACCGGAGGAACGGCACCATACGATGCTACAGCTAATCAACCAACTGCAAGGAACACCACCTACTTTAATAAAACTGCCGGAACCAATGCAGTTGAAGTGTTCTATATTGGAGAAACTACCCTTCCACTTGAAATTGGTAAGCTAGTAGTTGATAGAACATCGGGCTACGAAATTAAGCTTACCTCGGGAGCAGCACGAGCCAACGAGTCGGTTGCCTTGGATGTTAACGGCGACGCATCCGTTCTTTCGGGTATTCTCAATCAGAACCTATTCACCATCCGCACATGGGGCGCCATTACCAACAATGGTCGCATGGGTACATGGTATCCCGGAGTTACCCCCAGTAGGGCTCAAATTCAGCTGGTAGAGAATCCTGCACTTACTTTAACAACAAGCGAAGGTGCCATTTTTGGTAACGTTCAAATTAACGTGACCCCTCCCGCTAAAATCACCTTCACCAGCGACGTATATATTGAACGCATGGAGTATGTGAAAGGTCTTATTTACTTGAAGGGATACAACCTCAAGGTTGATAACCTCTGGAATATGGAGACCGGACTATTCGAAAACAGTGCCGCAAACAGCTACATGAAGATTGCCAACAATGGCGCCTCAGGTAGTTCAATGATATTTACCGATGGAAAAGCCAGCGATGGCGGTCTTTCTATAAAGATTACAGCAAACTCCCAAGCCGAAAATCAGCCGAACATCATCAACAACTTTGGACCTACCACCTACCCTGTTGGATTGACACCCAACGCTGGAACCACCCTATATTTCCGTCCTGCTCAAGTGGTTGTAAAAGGATATAGCGACGACGGATATATTACCATCCGGCCCGTATTTGGTTCGCTACAAACAACCAACCAAGCAGGGGGAGAAGTATTGCAGCACTACTGGCGCGTATCGCATAGCGATTTTACAACTGTTCCCACAGTAGCTTATCGCTTCTACTACCGCAACCAGCTTGGCACCGCCAACGTGGACTTACCTGCCGGTGCAGTAAATGAAGCCTCCTACGTGCCTGGCAAGGTGTTGGACGAAAGCCCATACACCCGCCTTTACGAACCACTCGCCGAAAACGATGTGATCAAAGCCTTTGGTGCCGGAAATAATTCCCGATTTATTACCATAAATGGAGCAAGCACAAACGGGCTGTTTAGCCCTGCCTCGGCAGGAATTACCCTCGAAAATGCCAACTACACTACCGGTGTGGCAGCTCGTTTTACCGGGAGCGTGCTCATTTACTATACTCGTGACTATCAACAAGAGCCTCGATGGACAGATGGTAATGCCTGGACTCGAAGCAATATTCTTGATCCTCTTTTTGCACCCCACGACAGCCGCCAACCCGCTGCAGGATCGTTTCCGGGTGCTGGTGATGTTGCCGTTATTGGCTGGGTACCTTGGAACGATGCAGGAAGACCCACCATTCTTGGTCAACCTCACGGAATGTGGATTGATAATAACATACAGCAAGTAGCAGAAGTGGTTTTCACCAAAATGACAGATATTGGCGGAAACCCAGTAGCTAGAGTTTACCGATCAAACTTCCAGTTTAGACCAACCCTTTGTATAAATCAACCGGCCGGTCAACTCGTAACTAAACTTGTTAAGGGCGAGGGGTTGTTCTGGAATCGCCAATCCGATCCCAACTATACCCTTATGGATATCGGAGATTTTGCCCGTCAGGACTCTTCCTATGTAATTTATGAAAACTTCACAAATAATCGGATAATCAATAACACACCCGCTCTATTTCCAAATCTCTATATTTCGAATGATGGCTGGGGATCACAAAATCATAACTTTACTTTTACCCGCGACATTACAACAACGGGAAATGTTGAGCTACTGGGCAATGTGAATCTTTTGCTCCCTACCGGTACTACCGGAAATATTACAGCTGGCCGAAACCTGATTATGTTTGTCAGCCAAAACTCCGGTAGTGGAGCAGAAATCGGCTATGGAAATACAGGCACCGCCCGAAAAATTGTGGTAAAGGGCGATCTTATTATGAAGAATGCAGGATGTATAATTAACGTTAGAACGCCAAATGCCACTGCACCGCTCGTCGATCATGAACTCCACGTTGAAGGAGATATTATTCAAGGCACTGCAGCTCTTGCACCAGTCGGCCTCGATTTGTGGAGTGGCGCAAACAACGATAGAATTACCCTTTTTCTCGATGGGAGCAGCAATATGGTTTACAATCGAGTAAGTGGAAATATTCCCAATTTATATAGAGTCGTAGTTAACAAAGGAACCAGCAAGGCAACAACTGCCCAATTCGATACCGACTTCGTGCTCAATGGACCAACCACGGGTATTGGTGTTGCCAAGGCGCTTGAGTTGAAAAATGGTACGTTCATTTCAAATAATCCCAATGCTGCAAGAATACTTACGCTAACCTCAGGTAACGACTACTTCGATATTCCTTCAACAGCTGGGCTAACCTTACTCCAAGGAACAGCAAGAGCAAGTGGTAATTCTGGTATTTCACTCGATGGAACCCTTACCATCAGTGGAGGAACCCTCGACATGGCTAGCTCAGGAGGAGAAAACCCGATTGAATACAGTGCTTCAGGAAGTGCTACAATTAACATATCAAGTGGGAACTTAAATGTGGGTGGTCAAATTCGTCGCAGCTTGACTTCCGATGCTGGCGTATTGCATTTTGCACAAACAGGCGGAACGGTAGTAGCAGGTCAAAATGCGGCCTCTGCAAACAATCGTGGAGTATTTGAAATACTCAATGCAGGTAGTTCATTCACCATGACTGGTGGCGATTTGTTTATTGCCCGTGCCCAAACCAGTCCCGAAATTTCGGCATTTTACTTTAACCCAGCATCATATAGTATTGGATTAGCCGCAAACATAAATATTGGTCATACATCTACCCCTGCTGGGCAAACAATCGGTATTTATGCAGGAAAACCACTTCCAAAACTTCGCGTTAACAACCAAAGCACACGAAACCCAATTGCTAAACTCGAGGTTGTTCCTACCACCATCACCTCGAACCTACTCATTGATGCTAACGCAACATTTAATGCCAATGGATTAGACCTGATTATTAAAGGTGATATGACCAGCAGTGGAACATTTCTCGCCAACGGAAACACCACCTTCCTATCGGGAACCTCAACGCAAACCATCACGAGTAATGGTTCTGCAATTAACTTTTACAACCTCGATAAAACAGGCAGCAATAGCGTGGTGCTAAATGGAGCAAACACTCCCCTGCTTATTTCAAATGAACTATTTCTTAGAGCCGGAACCTTTACAACCACCAGCAACACGGTGACCGTTAGGGGTAATATGCTGAACGATGCCACCCATATATACGGTGCTGGCGATGGTATTGCCCTCAACGGAACTACCACACAAATACTTACCGGTAATGGAACGTTTGGTAAACTCACCATCAACAACCTAAATGGCATTGACGTACCGGTGGCTAACCAGTTTAAAATCATCAACTCCCTGAAGATGCAGTCCGGCGTTTTCAACATAGGAAAGAACCTGTTGGACCTTGGGGTAAGCGCTTCCATAGAACAAGCCTCACCATTCTCCAACACCAACATGATTACCACCAACATCTCCTTTACCGATAATGGACTTCGAAAAACCTTTCCGGCTGGGGCACAACCCAACTTTATCTTCCCTGTAGGCTCATCGAATAAATACACACCCGTAACCATTGCCATTTCGGCAAACGGAAATAGCACTGGAAGTATTACCGTGAAGCCTGCCAATGAAATTCACCCAAGCATACTCGAAGATGCTGAATCGGTTACACAAATAACCGATAAAGATAATGCGCTTCAATACTACTGGACGCTCAAAGCTAGTGGGATATCAGGGTTTAGTGCAGCTGCAAAAATGCGTTACATCGACACCGATGTAAAGGTAACCCCACCATACTCAGTTGCCGACTACCACACTGCCAGCTTACTGGCCAATGGATTAGGTAGCTGGTTGAAATTCCCAAAAACCGATTTCGATGAAGCCACAAAAGATTTGATCTTTAACTTCACCCTTAAGAATGATGCCGGAATCAGCGGCGACTATACCGCAGGTGCTGGCGATGCATCGTTGAATGGTGCTATTCCCGATCAAGTATCGATTTATGAAACGAATAGCAATGGCGATTGGACAACCGGAACAATTTGGACACCCAATGTTTCGGGGGGGCCACGTGGTGCAATTGCTAAAATAAATGCGCCTCATACGGTAGATGTTACCACAAACAACCTTGCCGGATACATGACTGAGATTTTCGGCACCCTGAAGCTATACTCTACATACGGACATAGGTTAGGAATTGTAAATGGAACCGGAACCATTTATCTTGAGGTGGGCGATATTCCTGCAGCGGTTTACGACAACTTCTTCTCTTCGGCAGGCGGCACCCTCGATTTTGGAGGAGCCGGCCTCAACTATGAGTTTCTTGGAAACGTCTTGGAAGTTAATAACCTTAAGATTACCGGTAGTGGCGATAGACGCTTCCCTAATAACAATCTTATTCTAAATGGAGATCTAACCATCGCGGGAGGAGCCGGACTAAATACCTTTAACTATTACAATAGGAAGCTAAGCGTAAAGGGAAATATTACCCGCACAAGTGGAAACTATGATGCTGGAAGCGGTGCCAATGCAACCATTGCCTTAATTGGTTCTCTTCCACAGAGTATTTCCGGTTCGTTTTCCAACGCCAATGCGCTAAACAACCTTGAGGTAAACAATGTAAACGACGTGAATATCCTTAACGATGTAGAGATAGACCGTGAGTTGAAGCTTACTAATGGATTAGTAAACATAACCCCCGGAAGCCTCTTTCGATTAAACTACAATGCATTTGTAACACCTACAGCCGGATCGCCACTCTCCTTTGTTAATGGAACACTCACCAAGGAGATGATCACCGGCAACAGCTTTACATTCCCAATTGGTAACTTCTCCAACACCAAAGCCCACGGCCCTATTGCACTGCAAAACGTATCCGGACCTGCAGGTATTAACGATTGGAATGCAGCCTACTTCTATGCAAATCCCGATTTAGCAGGATATTCAACCGCTAATTTTGGGAGTCCTATAACCACTGTAAGTCACTCAGAATACTGGAAGATACAAGCCCCTACAGGAGGTCAATCTACCATAAGCATATTTCTGGACGGATCGAGTGATGTGGCTAGCACAATTCCTGATTTAGCCAACCTACGGATTGTGGGATGGAATGGCGCAACCAATAAGTGGGAAGTTGTTGGAACCGGCGCATCGGTATCGGGAACAAGCACTAATGGGACAATTACCACCACTTCGGCGGTGAACTTTGGGAGCTATAGCTACTTTACGCTAGCCTCGGTTACCCCACTTTCGGCCAGCTCGGCCTCTTTTACAAGCCCGGGTGTTGTGAATCTTTGTAACGGAAGTTCAACCACCATGGTTGTTGCATTCTCAGGAACTCCCCCGTGGGTTTTGACCTATAAGGTTGGGGCTACCAACGTTACTACTCCCGCACTAGCAACAAGTCCTTACAGCATTACAGTAGCCCCATCGGCAACTACCGTTTATACCCTAACCGGTATCACCGCCAATGGTGTGGCAGGCACCATAACGGGAACAACCTCCGTTACCGTAAACGTGAGCCCTATTCCAACCATCGTTCTTTCCAGCAGCCCAGCATTAGCTACCATCTGCCAAGGAACGAGCATTACCTTTACGGCCACTGCAGGCCTAACCAACTATCGGTTTAGGGTTAATGGTGCAACCATTCAAAATGGAGCCAGCAATACCTACACCACATCTACCCTAGCCGTTGGGACTCAATCGGTGGATGTGATTGGAACAAATGCAGGTGCTTGCTCCTCAACTAGTAGCGCCATTGCCGTTACTGTAAATCCTCTACCGGTAGCAGCCGGAACAATTTCGGGTCCTGCTTCGGTATGTAGGGCATCGACACAAACCTACTCCGTTCCTGCAATTGCTAACGCAACCTCTTACACCTGGACAAGAGATAATGGAGCAACCGGCGCCAGCACCACAAACTCCATTAACCTTACATTCCCAACTGCCGGTACTACAACCATCACGGTTAGGGGAGTAAATGGCTGTGGAAACGGGACTGTTTCAACCTTTACCGTTGCCGTAAATACTGCCTCCACCCCTGCGGCCGCAGGCGCAATTTCGGGTCCATCTGAAATTTGCAAGGGAGCCACAGGATACACCTATACCGTTCCGGCAGTTACCAATGCCACCAGCTACATTTGGAGCTACTCAGGTGGTGGTGCTACCATTACCGGGACGGGCAATAGCGTTACTATCGACTTCTCCGCCGCGGCAACCAACGGAAACCTAACCGTTGCCGGAACCAACGGTTGTAGCACGGGAACAGCTTCGGCTAACTACCCAATTACAGCCTTTACACCACCCACTGCCACCATTGCACCGGCATCGCCATCCACCTGCTCGGGAACCCCTATTACACTAACGGCAACCCCAACAGGAGGAGCCCTGCCCTATACCCTTAACGCATGGACAGGAACGGGTGCAGCCTCCCTCTCGAACACAACGACAACTAACCCCTCCTTTACGAACGCCACAGGAGGTGCTTACGACCTGACTTACACCGTAACCGACACAAAGGGTTGTGTGGGAACAGCTAGCACTACAGTTACTGTATTCCAGGCACCAGTGGCCGAGGCCGGACCAAATTCGAATGTGTGTACTGGCACCGCCCCCATTGCCCTTACCGGTGCTTCGGCTGGTGGATCTTACACGGGCACACCAACATGGTCGGGCGCAGGTGGCACTTGGACACAAAACCCAAATCCGGCGTTGGCTACTTTTACACCTGCCGCTGCCTCGGGAACAACTACCGCTACCCTTACCCTTACCGGGGCTAATGGCTGTAGTAATGCCACAGATACCCGCACCATTACCTGGAATAAAACTCCGGATCAACCAGCGGCGTATACTGCCAGCAAGGCATCCGTTTGCCAGGGCGAAAGCAACGTTGTGTATACCGTTCCCAACGATCCGTTGGTTACAACCTACACATGGAGCTACACCGTTGGAACTGGAGCTACAATTACCGGGACTGGCAATAGCGTATTGGTTAGCTTTGGTGCCACAGCAACCTCTGGCAAACTAAACGTTACGGCAACTAATTCCTGTGGAACCAGCACAGCTCGAACCATCGATATTACAGTAAATACGACACCTAGTGCCGTAAAAATATCGGGCAACGCATCTACTTGCGCAGGTCAAGCCGGCGATGGTTTTTCCGTGACAAACAATGCAACATGGACCTATCTGTGGAGTATTGAAGATAATATAGGAACCGTTACACTTCCGGGCAATACCAGCTCCGTAACCGTGACATGGAAGCCTAATGCTGCAATCTTTATTGGTCCATTGGCTGCTGCAACTAGCGTTTCCAAAAAGGTTTTTGTTGTGGTAAATACAACCCCTGCTGGATGTCCCGTTGCGCTTGAGTGGGATGTAACCATTCATCGCCTTCCCGAAACGGGGCCGCAATATCATGTGCCCAACGACTTTGCACAGTAAAAGAAACGCCCCGATCGAATAAGTCGGGGTGTTTTTCTTGATATTGGAAAATAAACACAGAGGCATTGAGAACACGGAGAAACATTCAATCCAATAAAAGCAAAAGAAACATAGAGGCACTGAGAACATAGAGAAACAAAAGAGAAACAGGGAACCATTAGAAAACATAAGGAACACCGAAAAGTTGTTGAATAAATCGTCTGTTACCTGTCGCCCCAGTTATTTATGCCGAAGAGAAAATAGGCCTGAAAGGCCTGCCTGTAAAAGCACAGGGCGCAGCCCTGTGTGTAAGAGCAGAGAGTTATTCAGGGCTGAAAGTCCGGCATGCTTCTAGTCTCCTTGCACTAAGATAACCAGTGGGAAAATAAAAGGAACACAGAGACACTGAGAACACAGAGGAAAAATGAGAAATAGATAACCTTTACTATCTAAATGGTGGCGAGGATGATACCATTCGATATGCGGTTGTAGTGCGCGCCACCTATCCATTTTGCATTTGTTATCCCCGACCTAAAGGACGGGGCAAATTATCCGTAGTCCACTGCCACAACAAACATTACCGCGGCCTAAAGGACGGGGCAAATTATCCACTACCACAAGCAGAGTTACCTCGGCCTAAAAGGCGGGGGTAATAGCTAGTAAATAAGCACTTCAACTTACAACATAGGTCTAATTTTTCATTGTATAATTGGCACATTGCCGTATTGTCCAATTGACTTCATTACCTCAATATATAGTTGTATTCCTCAAAGCATTGCTGCATCACATCAAAAAAAAGAGCATTGCGTCATATCCTGAATAACCTTATTGCTCTATTGTTCGTTAGGACAATGAGTGATTTACACTAAATTGAACAGCGTAAATAACTTGAATGCAATAGAATGTCCAAAAACGGTCGTTTTATGGTATATTATAATCAACATAAACATCAATCGGTTTTATTACAACGCAATGTAGCAAATGGTTCAAATATTGCTTCTTATTTACTATTTTTGCTTCTAACCCGATTTTAGGACATTCTTTGCTAGTAATAAGTAACTGAGAGGGAAGTTTTACTTTTAGCCAACCAAATTAATGGCGCTAAGCATCAATACTCCCAATAATATCGTAAATTGAGAACAGAATACATTACGCTAAAACGCTACTCGAAATGAAGATAATGGCCCCTGCAACCAACCCCAATACAATGAAACAATCTCTACTCAACCTGCACTTGTTTTCCAAAAAAACAACAGGAATACTGCGTAAAACACTGACTATAACGCTACTCTTAGTAGTTATGATGGGGTTAAATTCATTTGGTGCAACCTACTATTGGAGAACTGCCGCGGGCAACGATAATTGGTCGAGCTTAACCGCATGGTCAACTGTAAGCGCAGCGGGGGCTTCAGCAGGCACAATTCCAGGCTTAGGCGATGATGTTGTAATCGCAAGGAATGGCAATCTAACAGTTACCCTGGATGGCGACTACTCCTGCAACAGCTTGCTTATAAATTATACTGGAGGAGCTAACGGCCTAATCAGTTTAACCATTCCGGCATCGACAAGCCTAGCTGTAACTAACGCTATTACCTTTACAAATATTGGAAACGGTAATGAAAATGCAAGTATTGATGTGTCAGGTGGTTCACTGACTTGCAGCAGCATTACAATGAATGATACACCTGGGGCAAACCGTGACAACTACCTTTTGCTTTCAGATGCCAACAGTATTGTAACGGTAAGTGGAAATATCACCATGAGCGGTGCCAATTTCGAAACCTATTTACTATTTACCGCAGAAGGTACATTAAACGTTGGTGGAACTATTACCGGAGGGGCTATAACCAGTACCGCTGGTGGTGGCCCTACAGCACCAACATCAGGAACAGTCAACTATAATGATGCAGGAGCACAAAATATAGGTAATTACACATATTATAATTTAACCGTATCGACCAGCGGAACAAAAACCCTTATTGGCGCAACTACAGTAAGGAATCTGGCCATTCAGGGTAGTGCTGTTTTAGCTTCCGATGTATATAATATTACCGGTAATGCTGCTGGCACCTTCACCATGGATGCTGGAACAGCTTTAACCTTAGGAAACACAGGGAGTGCAACTGCCACTACTTTTCCTTCAAATTTTTCAGCTGCAAATATTACATTAAACAACAACAGTACGGTAATATATCAGTCCAATGGAAACCAAACTGTTGCAAACGCGCCAGCATATGGAAACCTTATAATTGCAACAAGCGGCACAAAAACTCTCGCCTTCGATATTACAGTAAACAATAACCTTACAATACAAGGCAGTTCAACCCTAGCAACTGGTGCACGACAAATTACAGGAAATGGCATTGGAACACTGACCATGGATGCAGGAACTACCCTGACCTTGGGTTCAACGTCTACTACAAACGTGGTAAATTTACCAACATTTCTTGCATACAGTTTAAATGCTAACAGCACAATTGCTTACCAAGCCAATGTGGGTCAAACTGTTTCAAATACACCTGTATACGGTAACCTTACATTAACTACAGGTGGCACAGCAACTACAAAAAATGCTTCCGGAAATTATAACATAGCCGGCAATCTGATAATTAATAATAATGCAACGCTGGCGTTAGGAGGAGCACCCGCAACCTGGAATATTGCAGGAAGTGCAACTGTTGATGGAATTCTAGATTTTGGTACCGTTCTTGCCAAAACTCTAAATCTTACAGGAGATCTGATTAATGTAACCGGAACAATTAACATGACTGGGGCCGGCCTTGCCCATACATTGAATTTAGGTGGAGCAAACAACGCCCTAAGCACACTGAATACAACTGCAGCATCAGGAAGTAATGTAAATTACACAAGTGCATTGGCACAACAGGTCTTTGCAAGTGCAAATTACCAAAATTTAACAGTGTCTGGGGGCGGAACAAAATCGCTACAAGGAGCCACCACGGTTGCCAATACCCTAACCCTAACCTCCGGCATACTACAGCTGGGCAACAACAGCTTAACCATATCCAACAATGCAACCAACGCCATACAAGGCGCAGCCTTTAGTGCCACAAACATGATAGAGACGAATGGCACCGGTTACCTTATTAGGAATGCCATCGCCACTCTTCCTATCCATTTTCCAATTGGTGCAGGCGGATTCTACTCTCCGGCAAGTATCGATGCCATAAGCGCAACTACCGGCACCGTTAATGCCCGAACCGAAAAAATATTTACACTAGGTTCGAAATACCTCCAAAAATTTTGGGATGTTATTACCTCCAGTGCAGGAAAAACCATAACGGCTACCTTCACCTACGCTCCGGCAGAGATAACTACATTTCCTACAGAAATATACAACAAGCCCAATGTAACTTGGCAAGTTCCAACCGGAACCAAAACATTTGGGGCCAACTCATTTACCATAACCGGGACCACCGATATTAAGGGTACCAGCACCCTATGGACAGCAGGCCCAGTGCCGGGAACCTACTTCTCTTACCAAACCGGCAACTGGGATGTGCCCACAACCTGGACATCCGACCCCGGTGGAACAACTCAGGTGGGTTCTACTATCCCAGGTGCAGGTGATGCAGTAGTTATTCTAACTAGCAGAACGGTTACCCTTCCTTCGGATATTGCCGTGGCAAACCTCGAAGTGAATATCAACGAGGGAGGTATTCTTGATATGGCAACCTACAGCTTTACCTCCGGATTAATGACATTGAACGGCAGCGGAACATTGCGATTGGCTTCGGCAAGTTTCCCTACTGCTACAACAAATACATTTGTCAATAGCGGAGGTGGTACAACTGAGTACTATAATGCAACCGATTTCACACTACCTGCAGTCCAAACAACCTATAACAACCTGCGCATTAAGGCTCCGGGAGTTATCGCAACACAAATGAACGACATTATCCTCAACGGTGATTTGCAAGTGAAACAAGGTACATACCGAATAAATGATAATACCACTGCAGCGCGAAGACAGCTTACCATAAATGGTAATGTTACGGTAGATGCAGGAGCTTCAATGACCGTTGGTACCGGAGTAACAAATACCGTAACCAGTCCACTGAATATTGCATCTGTTTCGGCTGCTCCATTTATTAATTACTATGATGCCCAATCGCACCGAGTGGTAATCAAGGGAAATTTTACGAATAATGGAACGGTGAAATTTACAAATATTGCCTACCCTATTTTCAATCTCTTTCCACCTACAGTTCAGGATGCTACCACCGGAATTGCAACAGTTTATTTTCAGGGAGCTAACGACAATACCCTTACCTGTAATAATACCACCATATTCTATAATTTAGTATTAGACAAAGGAGTCGATCAGAGTTTCTCGCTAACCGTTTACTCCTCGGCATATCCTAATTTTCGCTTATATGGAGCAAATATTGCAGGGGGCGATGGTGGAGGAAGTAATCCTAATCTTAAAAAAGCATTATGGATTCGCACAGGAACATTAGTCTTAAAAGGATTAACTATTATTCCTTCCCTTTCGGAGGGCACATGCGCCGAAGGTGTTGCTGCTAGTCCAAATTCCGATTTTTATATCCCAGCCAATGGTGCGCTTACCCTTGATGGATCGGAAGTTATTGTGCTATCAACTGCCGACGATTACGGCGAAGTAAATGTAGCTTACGGTGTGGCCGGTGGAACCGGTTTGGTTAATGGAGTGGGCAAAGGCGGTTGTAGTTCCTTTTCGGTATATGGGAAATTTAAGGTAAACAATGGGTATTTTTCGACCCGAGAATCGGGTGGTTTAATTACTTGGAGTATCGCATCAGGGCAATTTGTGATTAGAGGCGGTACTGTTGATGCCAAGCAACTACGCTCTGCAGGTGGCGGAGGCGGTTTGGCCTCTTACGATCAATCGGCAGGTACATTTATTCTTCGTGGACGCTTTCAGCATACACTTGACTATTCGAATATCGCGGCGTTGAAAAATACCACACTAAATACCATTAGAGCTGATGGTTATTTGGATCCGACGTTAGGAACCTTCAACCTAAATGAAGCAACCAATGTGTTTACCATGTCGGGAGGTACCGTTCGAATTTATGATGCATGTGGCGTTGGAGGTAGAGTTTTTGATGTGTTATCTTCCACAGGCAATATTAACGTTACCGATGGTACAATCCATTTACTTCCAACTACTGGAACCGGCGGAGGCGCCGATGCGGCCATTCATTACGTCCGATCAAATGCTCCACTTGGCAATGTAATTATTGAAAGAGCAAGCAGTGCAACCACCGTGCAATTAGATACCTATCCCTTGTCCGTCATAAAAAACTTAACCCTTACATCAGGAGAGGTAACGGCTAATAATTTGAATGTTTCGGTGGGCGGTAATTTCTCTATTGCCAATGGAACCACCTATACTCCGGGTACAAACTGGACAATTTTTAATGGAACCGGATCTCAGAATTTTACGATAAACTTAGCAACAGCCCTTGCTTTAAATAAATTCAAGGTTGATAAACCTGTAGGAACTACGTTAACCCTATCAGGATCACAAACAACAATCTCGGTTGCCGACTCCATGATGATCGTTGGCGGTAATTTAGCCGATGGCGGTAAAACGATAAATCTTGCAGGCACAATCGCCACTGCATCCTACCTATACAATTCAGGCATTCATTCCGGCACAGGCAAGATTGTGCTCAATGATAATGTTTCGCAGCTAATAACCGGCGATGGAAATGGTATTTTTCAGAATCTGGAGTTGAATAATAATACGGGTACAGCCCCAATTTCATTGGGCTCCAATATTACCGTGAACGGAACCCTTACCCTTTCGCAGGATAAACTATTCGATTTAAAGACATACAACCTAAAATTGGGTGCATCGGCAACCGTTGTCGGAGCAAGCGCCACCCGATATATACAAACCAGCGGAAATGCCGGCGACGGGGGTATCACTAAGGTATACTCATCTTCTGCCACCAGTTTTACCTTCCCAGTAGGAGCCCCTACGCTAATCCCGGCAAGAGCAGTAAAGTATACGCCTGCCACCATTGCTTTTGGAACGCTTCCAACAACTTATGGTTCAATTACGATAGTTCCTGTTGGATATGAACACCCGAACACTACAATGAAAAACCGAAGCCTTACCTATTTTTGGAGGGTGAAATCGGCTGGTTTTACATTAGGTTCGGCAACGATTACCCATTCATATAGCTATTCTCAAAACGATGTGGTTACAGGTACTGGAATTACGGAGGATGAATATAAAGCAGCTAAATATAACAATACAACTTATACCTGGACTAAAGGGACTGTAAACGATGTAGACGACGCTATTAATAATGTTATTGGTGGAGCAGGAACTACATTAGCCGGGGTTAATTATATTGATGGCGAGTTTACGGCTGGCGACGATAATGGGGGCGAACCATTTGGAACACCTACTAAGTTTTACAGTTTAACTTCTGGCCCGTGGAATGTTGCTTCAACATGGTCTAATACAGGACATGCAGGACTTCCAGCATCAACTACTCCAGGAGCTAACGATGTTGTTGTAATAGGAAATAATAACACCGTTACCCTTACGGCAAATGCCAGCTGCGCTAGTTTACAAATTGAAACGGGAGCAATTTTGGATATTTATACTTACACTGGAAGTACGTTTAGTATTGTTCTTTCACATCCCAACGGAAATGGCCTATTTCGGGTTACAACTCCAGCAACAGCCAATAATACAATACCCGGCTTTTTCACATTTCCTTCGGGGGATTTTACCGATTTCAATGTAAATTCCGGGACAACCGAGTTTTACGATATTGATGGAGACGTGGGTGCCTTATACATTCTTCCAGCAAATGTTACTCAATACGGCAACCTTATTGTAAGGGCAAAAGGAGGCGATAATCTTGTGTTGCCAAATAATGCCTATACAACAATTTATGGTGATTTAACATGCACAGGCGATGCAACAACAGCATGGATTGCAATGAGTTGGAATACGAACATTTGGCCTTATGGGGATGCAACAGCATATAATCCAACTATTGAGAAAACCATAAGAGTAATGGGGAATCTTAATATAAATGCGGGTTCTTTTGAGTTTTTTAACGACCAAACGCCACAACACCTAATTGTTGAAGGGAATGTTACGATTGCCGAAGGAGCAGTTATGGAATACTATGCTGCATATCCTTTTGCCACTCCTGTTATTACAAATACGCTGGCTATTGGTGGTTCACTTATCAATAATAATCGTGTTACCTTGAGTAGTACTAGCGGTGGTCGTGCATATAATGTTTATACTACTTTCTTTGGAATGAATTCAGCATCAATTACAAATACTGCCGGCACACCAACAACAGTATTTAGTAATGTTACCGTAAACAAAGGTACATCGCAGGCCGATACTCTTACCATAAACATTGGTGGCACACTCACCACCCCAAATGATAATTGGTTGACCCTACAAAACGGAACGCTAAAATATAGTCGTACCGATCCCGGTACGGATTTTACCATCACCCGAGCAACTCCATTTACCATTCCATCAACAGCGGGCTTATATATCGACTATCCGGACAATGCGTCCAATCGAAATATATTAATTGCCAATAGCAATGTTAATACAAACGATTTATACCTGAATGGTAAGCTAACGGTAGCGAACGGAAAGGTATACGTTGGCCCAATCAATGGCACCACTGTGAATAATAACGATATTGAATATTCCGGCGGTGGTGCGTCAACCATCGATATTCGTGGGGGTAATCTGATTGTTAATGGCCAAATACGCCGAAACCCTTCTTCAACAAATGGTGTGTTGAAATATTACCAGAGTGGTGGTAATTTAATAGTTAACGGTCAAGCGGCAATTCCTGGAAATGCTAAGTTTGAGGTGGAGAACAATCCGGGTAGTGTTTTCAATATGTCCGGAGGTACCATTACTATTGTGCGTGGTGGCGGAACTACTTTCGGCGACTTATACATTCGTGCCGCATCGAGTACGGTTACCGGTGGCGAAATAATTTTTACCCAAAGTCCGTCGATTGGACCAGTGGTTGACGCCGTTCAAAACTATATCCTTGATGCAAACGTTGCACTAAATAACTTAACAATTACCGGCAAAACGTCAGGAACAGCTCGTAATGCAAAAGTCACCATTTTCACTAGCGCATTAACGCTTAATGGCGACCTGATGTTGAGCAATGCAAACAGTATTCTCGACATGAATACAAACCTCAATATAAACCTTACTGTTAAAGGTGGTTTTACCAATAATGGGGCATACAACCATTACAACAACCTTACTACTTTTAGTGGTGGTATTCAATCTATTCAAGGCAATACGGCCACCGATTTCTATAATCTGTTGGTCAATCCGGTTACCTCACTTACCTTAATCAGAGATATTACCGTTTTCAATAACCTTGAACTCAGAACGGGTCAGCTGCTAAATAGCACGTTTAATGTTAATGTTAAGGGGAATCTGATTAATAAGGCCAACTACGATGGCGATGCCGTTCAGGGAGGTGTGATTTTAAATGGCAGCAACTTGCAGTCCATTTCCGGTACCGGCACCTTCGGCCGTTTAGAATTGAACAATTCCGCCGGTGCTACCCTGCTCAACGATATTACCCTACAGAAAAACTTTAAACTTACTACCGGTATTTTCGATATTAACGAATTCCTGCTTACCCTAGGGGTGAATAGTTCGATTGAAGGAAGTTCATTTAGCAAAACTAAAATGATTACTACCGATGGAGTTTTTAGCGATTTAGGCTTGCAAAAATATTTCGATGTGTATAGTGGTCCGGGGTTAACATTTGTCTATCCGTTAGGTACCTCCGATAAATACACCCCGGCAGTATTAACCTATACCGCTAATACACAAGTTGGCTATATTCGGGTAAGCAATGTTAACTCTAATCACCCGGGAGTATTCGATCCAAACAATGTTTTGGGTTATTACTGGGAAGTAAAAAGTGATGGAATTAAGGGTGTTGCCGGATCGCTTGTGTTTAGTTACCTGCAAGCCGATGTTAAGGTAAACGGAATAAATACCGAAGCCGAATATATCGCAGCGGCGTTACTAAATCCTCCTATCGGAACAAGCTGGATTAAATCGGCCACCGGGCCAACTACCGATAATGTTAATGAAACAATCAATACCATTACATTTGATTATCCTCTTTCCGATAACCTTAGTGGAGAGTATACCTGCGGTATTGATGCGGCACTACCCAATAATGTTCCTGAATTTAGAAGTATTGCCGATGGCGACTGGAATAATCCAGCCATTTGGGAACAAATAAACATAATTGATCCTTATGTACTTACCACCGGTCCAAATGGATTTATTGTTACCATCAGTCCTCAAGATACGGTTTCAATTGATGCAAATTATGCGTTCACCTACCGTATGACAATCAATGGTCGATTGAGAGTGGTATATCCATACATGGGCAACAACTTTGGTACCGTTTACGGAAATGGAACCCTTTATCTCGAAAGTGCCACTTTCCCTGCCGGACGTTATACCAATTTCTTCGATTGTGCAAACAGTGCTACACTTGAATATGGTGGAACACGAAGTTTTACGATTATTGCCGACCTGTTTTCATCAATTCCTAAACTCCACTTTACTGGCACTGGTGTAAGGGCATTACCAAACAAGGACCTTACCATTTGCACGCAGCTATTAATAGATGGTCCAACCCTCGACAATAGTGTAAGTAATAAAAAACTCATCATTCAAGGAACGATGGAGCGCTACAATACCGGTGCGTTTATTTGTGGTAGTGGTGCAGGTGCTATTGTCAGCTTTGCAGGTTCGGCTCCACAAATTATTGGTGGTACGTTGGGTGACTTTTCCGGAGCAAATGCATTCAACCATTTCGAAATAAATAATCCAACCGGACTCACCATTAATACCGGAGGTGCCTTTGAAGTTGGTGGAAATCTATTATTGACCAATGGAAACATTACAACCAATTCAACCAGTAAATTGACGATAACCAATACCGCAATTAACTGTGTTACGCCTTCAGGCGGTAGTGTTTCTTCATTTGTCGACGGCCCCTTAATTAAGAGTATCAATCAGGGTGATGACTTCATTTTCCCTCTTGGAAAAGATACGAATCTTGGAAACAAACTCACCCTATCGCAAACACAAACAGGCACTTTGCTCTGGACTGCTGAGTATTTTAATCCAAATCCTACCTATACCAGCTTTACTGCGCCTCTTACTTATGTCAATTCAAAAGATTATTGGACAATAAATGCTCCTGCCTCAAGTCAAGCAATTGTTAACTTGAAATGGGATCCATCAAGCGATTTAACTCCTTTAATGACACAAAATGGATTGACGGATATGCGCGTTGCAACCTACAATACGGGTACAACCAAGTGGGAAGAAATAACAACCTCGACAGCCTCTGGCAATAACAATAACGGAACGGTTACAACCACGAGTAGGATAACTATCCCGGGAACAGGAACGAGCGATTTTTCTACTGCATGTATCAATGTAACCAAACCCAGAGCTAGGTTAAATCCCGCAGCAGCTGTATGTGGTGCTTTGGGAATACCGGTGTCATTTACCGGTGTCGATGCAACCAACCTGAATTATATTCTGAATTATGAAAAGGGTGGAGTTGCACAAGCGCCCATTACCGTAAGTGCATTACCCTTTACTCTGCCAACAGATGCATCTGGGACAACCTATCAACTAATCAGCTTCACTTACAATAATCTGCCTCATATTGCGCCGGTAGTTACTGGAGTTGTCGATCCTGCAATTGTGACAACCTATACAGTTCCTACTACCGCCACCGCAGGAGGTGACCAATCCATTTGTGGGGCAACAAGTGCCACGCTAGCAGGCAATGAACCTACTACCGGAACCGGACTCTGGAGTATTATTAGCGGTATTGGCGGTACAGTAAGTAACCCTACTATTTTTAATAGCCTATTTACCGGCACCAATGGCTCATCGTACACCCTCCGGTGGACCATAACCAATGGTGGCTGTTCCTCTTTCGACGATGTTATAATAACCTTTCCGTTAAACCCGGTTAAACCTGTTTCATTTATTTTAAGCTCGTCGAGTGTTTGTCGCGGTCAACAAAACGTTCTCTATTCCGTAGCAAATGATCCAACGGTAACATATACTTGGGCTTATACAGGATTAAATACAGTAGTTACCGCTAACGGCAATTCGGCTAGCCTCAATTTTGCAAGCGATGCAGGAAGTGGTTCGCTCAGTGTGTATACAACAAACGGATGTGGCAATAGCGCTCCGCTGTCCATGGGTGTTACAGTTAATCTATTACCCCAGATCTTCAGCGTTACGGGAGGCGGAGCATACTGTACGGGAGGAACAGGGGTTGCCGTTGGATTGAATGGCTCTGTTGTAGGCGTTGATTATACCCTGTATCGCGATGGTGTAACTACCGGGAATACCGTTGCCGGAATAGGTGCTGTGATCAGCTTCGGTTTACAAACCATTGTTGGAACGTATACCGCTATAGCCCAAAACACCACCACTCTATGTACCGAAAACATGAACTTAAGTAGAACAGTAACGGTTAATCCATTACCCAATGCAACTATAGCGATTAATCCGGTGCTCGATACGCTTTGCAACGGCGATAATACCGAAATTGTTATCGACTTTACAGCCGGCGCAAGTCCATTTACGGTAACTATCTCCGATCAGGCTGCAATACCAATAACCCAAGTTATACCAACAATTGCAGCAGATCCGTATACCTTTTCGCCGGCAACACCTCCTGCATATGTTGATGGAGCAACACCGTTTACCAATTATTATTACACGATAACTTTCCTAACCGATAATAATGGGTGTACCCGGACAAATATTGGGAACGAAAAGGTAACCGTATTTAAAATACCCGAAACGGGTCCACAATACCATGTGCCCAACAACTTTGCACAATAAAAAAACGCCCCGATCTAATAAGTCGGGGCGTTTTTCATTAACTGGTGGACATGAAATTTTTATGGTGTTGGATTTCCAGCCTCAAGTTACACAAAGTTGCACAATGGACACACAGAGTAACACACAGAGTAACACACAGAGTAACACTGTGAAATTTTTATTATAGACGAGCAACTTCTGACTTCCGACTTTTAACTCTCAGCCTCAAGTTACACAGAGTAACACGGTGGAAACACAGAGTAACACTGTGAAATATTTATTATAGACTGTAATCGAGTAACTTATAACTGCTGTCTTTTTTTGTCTTTTAACTTTTAACCTTTAACTTAACCCCTTTACACAGATTTACACAGAGGAATTCAGACTGTAGGCCAGCCACTTCGGACTTCGGACTCCTGACTTCCGACTTTTAACTTTTAACTTTTAACTTTTAACCTTTAACTTAACCCCCTTTACACAGAGTAACACAGTGGAGACACAGAGTAACACAGTGAAATGTAGACAACCTTCTGTCTTTTAACTTTTAACCTTTAACTTAACCCTTTGCAAAGAGTAACACAGTGAAATGTAGACTGAAAAAAAGTGAATGGTGAATGTCGGAGTGCAACGGAGATCCCGTGACAACGGGGTCGGAGAGCAACGACGATCCCGATTTATCGGGGGTGAATAGAAGTCGGAAAAGGGTGAGTTGTATGAGTGCAGCGGAGAACCCGTTCTAGCGTGAACACATTGAATAATTGGCACATTGACATATTGAGGCAATTGGCACATTATCAAATCACCAAATCTTCAAATTGTTCTGGCTCATTTTCAAATTGTTTTATCTCATCTTCAATTTCAAAGATTCTCCTTTTTCATCAGAACCACACCATGGGTATCAATTTCACTGATAAGATTATGGTCGGTTATTCGTTCGTATATAACCACATCGAACTTGTAAGGAGTATTAAGATTCTCTAGGGCAAGATTGAGGTTGAGCAACACTTCTAAATTCAAATTGACGCCCTTAATGGCAAAATCGAAATCGGACCCCGGCCTATTAGTGTGCCTCGCTCGAGAGCCAAACAGTATGAGTTCGCGAACATGCGTGTCCTGCACAAAAACAGAGACAATAGCGGCAAGTAAACTATCGGAAATTCCCCACGGCATAGTAATAGCTTTAGCTGAAGAGCTGGCTCGAAGAGGAGGTTTCCTCTTTCGTAAGTCTGGCAAATAAACTACGGAAAAGTTGAATGTATTCCGCTTTAATCAGGGTTGCTATTTCGGCGGCAGTATCCTCATTATAGGTGTGGCTGGTCAAATTTCGGCTACGCTGCATGCGCATCCATCCTTCCCCATCGGCAATGTATCCATCCTGAAAACTCTGCTCAATAGTAGGCCTTGGGCCTGCAATATCGGGGTAGCCTTGCTCGCGTAGGAAATCCTGTAGGGTTTTCCATGCCAGCGCAAATGTGTATTCGAAAGCCTTAATAAGCCCCTGCTCTTCCATGCTGTTCAACTCACCCTTGCTAATGAAGAGCTCCATCTGACTAAGCGCTTTGCTGTAATTTCGAAAGCGCTGCTCCCACCGTTTTTCCATTTGTTTGTCGCTTTTACTTTTCAAAAGTAAGGAAAATTGTGGTGTATTGTATTAATGCTCCAGTGAGCAACTTCTGATTCCCTACTCTCAGCCAAAATCACCACAGATTTACACAGAGAAATTTTTATTATAGACGAGCGACTTCCGACTTTTAACTCTCAGCCTCAATTACCACAGATTCGCACAGATTTACACAGAGAAATTTAGGATACAGACTGTATTCGAGCAACTTCAATTTACACAGAGTTACACAGCGAAATTTTTATTATAGACGAGCAACTTCCGACTTTTAACTCTCAGCCACTAATACCACAGATTCGCACAGATTTACACAGAGTAGTTTAGACTGAAGACGAGCAACTTCCGATTGCTGTATTCTGTCTTTTAACTTTCAACCTTTAACTTAACCCCTTTACACAGAGTAACACAGTGAAATGTAGACTGAAAAAAAGTGAATGGTGAATGTCGGAGTGCAACGGAGATCCCGTGACAACGGGCGGGGTCGGAGTGCAACGGAGATCCCGTGACAACGGGGTCGGTGAGCAACGACGATCCCGATTTATCGGGGGTGAACAGAAGTCGGAAAAGGGTGAGTTGTATGAGTGCAGCGGAGATCCCGCGCTAGCGTAAACACATTGAATAATTGTCTCATTGGCACATTGTCTTATTGGCATATTATCAAATCACCAAATTTTCAAATTGTATTATCTCATTCTTATCATCGCCCACTTCACCACATTCTTTATATTCTGCAACACCAGTTCCTTGGCCCATGGAATTGCGGCATTGCTCCACCGCTGTGGGTGAACCGTTATCATGATTTGGTTGGGTAACCTGCCACTCTTTGCTGCATTTATAATATCGGTAGTGGTTTTGAAAATCAGTCCTTCCCTAGCCCATCGCGCCTGTTGCGGCATCTTATCGCGCACAGAGACCTTATATCCATTCCATCGCCTACCAGTATCGGTTAGGTAGAAAACCTTATCAAAGTCGATATCAAAGTAAGGTTCGCCGATAACCCCAAGTGCTTTGTAATCAAATTTTCTCCAAATATCCTTATTGTCGTATGCCGATTGAGGGCTACCATGCATGCAAATTGTCGTTACAGGAACAAGCCCTCTAATCAACTCCAACTTCTCGCAGAACTCCTCATACGCCGCATCTATATGCCTATCAATATCTGCTTCTCTATTGTCTTTCCTGTCCTTTAACCCCGATAAATCGGGATCTTCGCTGCACTTCGACCTCTCATTTTTAACCTCGAACCCCTTTTCCTTTAACTTATCCCCTTTAACTTTTAACCTAGCAGAATCCATCGTCTCATAATGATACCCCACCTCATGCCCCAAGCGAGCAATCTCCCTGATAATTTCCACGCTGTAGCTGCAGGGAACCGTTCGGAAGTAGTAAGAACCTCTTATACCCAAAGAAGCCTCAAGTTGGGCAGTTTTCAGGGAGTTCTCTGGTAATTTATCAACATCGTGTCGAAGCATAATTACCTTCGGATTAGGGTTTTCGATAAATGCGAAAAAGGGTTGAAAAGAAAAACCCTGAGCAAGCAGGGTTTTAAGCATTTTAGTATATTGAATAATTGTAAAATCTCTCATAAGGATTCATCTCTAGTATTTATTAAAACCGATTTGCATAATCGCCATTCTCCTTTAGCACATTAGCACTATTAGGCCATTTCTCAATAAACCAAGTTAAGAATTCAGTTGGATCAATACTCTCGTCTAAGAATTGACGACGCTTAATCTCCCAACTCTTCTTTAAATCCGGATTAGCAAGGAGATCTTTCATTTTTTGAATCATCTGCTCAAACTCATCGGGTTGGAATGCATAACATAGATTATATTGAGTCTCCAACATGTTAGGAACAGAGAGTTTATGCGCAAAACTATTACACTTTAAGGCAGGTGTGCCAAGGATTGCGGCTTCCGATGTCATTGTTTGGCTATCTCCAACATAAAGCGTGGCGTAGTATAAAAGATGATGTATCTGTTCTGGTGAGATTTTAAGTGCATACTCAGCTAACTCAGGTTCTATTTCACGCTCAGTTGTAATGAGAACTCGGCCAAATGGTTTCAACGTTTCTACAATTTGAAGTTTCTGCGCCGTAGTCAACCCCATTTGACCCAAGTCATGGTATGCTTTCACAGCAACAAACCTTAGCACAAAGAATTTATCACTCTGATTAATACCAAGTTCCTCCAACACATGAGGATCAGGGCTAAAATAGTTTGGGTGCAGATAAAACAACTCATGAGTTCCCTTATAGGTAACATCCTTAATACGAAGCCTATCATGCTTCAGTGCAGCAGGCGAGAGAATGGAGTGTGCAAAAGGATGTGCCAACTTTGAAAAAAGAACAACCGCATTCGCATCATCATCATCCAATACAATTGAACACATACGCGTTATCCTCGAAACATGCGTGATGGTAATTGATGAACCAATTGCTATATCGATTTTCTCTCGTCTTACAATATGATAAAGGTTGAAGTTGTATTTGAGTTGAGTAAGTCCCTTTAGTAAAATATGATCAAATTTCTTACCGAGTGAAACATACGGTATTTCATACTTATTTAGCAGGTCAATTGCGCTTGGAATCTCTTTGACAGTTACTATTACTTTATGACCATTTGCTTTTAACTTGCTAATGGCGTATCGATAAAGATGCACATGTGCTGGGTGTCCTATATCAAAAAGTATATTCATAATTGTCTCTAGTCAACTAACAATTTACCAATTACAGTAGATCCAGCGTGAACCTGTTCACCCTCTCTTACTAATATCTCACAATTACGTGGAATGATAAGATCGGCTTGCGAACCCCATCTAATCTTACCAAATATTTGGCCTCGCTCCATCTTTTCACCCTCTTTCGACATCACAATACACCTATTCACACCGCGAGCCGCAATTTGGACAACACCGGCCATAACACCATCCGCTCGTTTAAAAACGGTAGTATTCCGCTCGTTAGTCAAAGTAGACTCAGGTGTATTTAGCCCAATAGATGTGCCTTCTGTATGTTTTACTAAAACAACTTCACCATCGATTGGGGCTCTGTTATAGTGAACATCAAAAAGGGTCATTGCAATTCCAATGAGATAACACGGTTGCTCGAGTATATCAGTTTTAGTGATCTCCTTAATATTTGCAATTCGCTTCTTTTTAACCGTAACAGGAATTTGATTGGCTTCCAGTTCCTTTATATAAATTATCCGACCATCCGCCGGTGATACAATATCATTGGCTCCGCCTGGAATAATTCTGGTGGGATTCCTAAAAAAACGATATAGAAAAAGAAGAATAAATAAAATTAAAACCACAGTTCCACTAACAAATGGAACAATCATCCAAAATGGTATATCAATCAAAAAATATATTCCAAGCGTTATTAGCGACGACACAATCCCTAATATAATATTATCAGTATATAAATACTTCTTGTTAAACCCACCCTTTGCCACCCAGAAGATAAACATTGAGGTTGAGAGTAGTATCGTTGTTAAAACAATTACCAATTCCTTCATAGCTGTGAATGTTTAATAATAAAAAACTAACTCCTTTTTATTGCAATATACACGGCAAGCATAAAAAACATTATGCTCGGTTTTAAATCCTTAAAAGAGAAAAAGGCATCTACCCTTTTCGCCTTAAAACTGCGAAGATAAGTTTTTATGCTCAGTTTGCCTTTAGCCATTGCTGAAAAACTAAATACTGTATCGGTGATGTAGTTTACCCAACCTATACCAACAGCATATTTCTTTGGATATTCAACCTCTAAATTATTAACAAATCGATATAGAATTGTAGCATAATCAACACCGCAAGCCTTGGCCAATCCAACCCAAAGCCAGGTTCGTGCATTAATCTCAATCAATTTATACCGGTTATCACGAGGATCCAATAAATATTCGACTTCACAAACACCCGAATAGTTAAGAGCACCTAACAGTGATTTGCTAATTTCAAGCAGAGGCTCGCATTCAACACTTGTTGCATAGGTTGCGGTACCAAATCGAATGGGATGCTCTCGTAACTTCTCTCCTATCCAAAATGTTTTTATTTCTCCTTTTATACAAAATGCAGTAAATGATAGTGTCTTATTCTTGCCGTCGAAAGGAATGAATTCTTGGGTAAATGTATTCTCAATAGGGAATACCAACTCTATTTGCTTTAATTGAGCAGCAAGTTCCGCCTCTGTATTTGCAAAAAAGACCTTGCGCCCTGTTGCCTTATAAAAAGAGAGGCCCTGACGTCCTTTTGTAATCACCGGAAAAACGAGTTGGTCAACTTTGCTTTGCGAAGTTTGTAAATATGCAGTTCTGGGTATCTCTACACCACATGATACCGCAACATCGAGCAATTTTGATTTGTCGTATATATTTTCGACAACCGAAAGTTCTGGTGTAACAATCTTAAAAACAGAAGAAAGCAAATCCCTGTTTTTTGCAATTGACCAAACGGCATGATCATTAGATGGCAGCAGCAGCCAATCATCTAGATTCTCCTTTGCCGCTAGTTCCAATAAAAACGGAACAAAATCATCGCTATTATAGTTAGGACACTTGAAGTAACCTTTACAATACTTAGAATACCTAGCCAAGCAGTTATTCTTATCGATTACAATCACAGGAATGCCTTGCTCTCCAAGAGCTCGTGTATTAGACAATCCTTGAACATGACCTTCGATAATGATTACACCATTCATATATACGCTAGTTGCCCTCGTTCCATAAGTTAGTAATATACCAATTCTTTAAGTCGAATTTTTTAGAATTCTCAACATTATTAAGAATTTTTAAAACAAATCCATTCGGCCCCTTAATTCTAAAAAATCCATAACGGAAGAGTAGTTCAAATACCAAATTATTTTGATCGTTTAACTTATTTCCGCTATATATTACGAATTCTGCTTTTGATTTAGTAAGATAATTCATGAGAGAACTTATCAGGGAACGGCCATCCTCCTTTGTGAGAAAATTAAAATCTAATACCTCCGTATAATCCTTGTTTTTCTCAACCATCAAGTATCCTCTTAAACTATCTTGGTTATAGGCATAATAGCACTCAATTTCATTAGGAGAGTTATTGATTCTCCAATCTAGAAAACTTGAATCCATATGGATATGAATTAGATCCGGGCAATTTTGTCGTAAAAGAGCAAAGAAATCAATAATATCATTTTTACGCCTAAGATGACTTACGATTTTAACATTTTGACTCACCTTGAGAAAACAAGTATAATAACTTAAAGATAACCTAGCATATAAAGATAATACGACTGCTCCAATTCGATAGATTATACCTTTAAAAAATGGCATTGTATCAACCTTAGATAACTTAATTGCTTTACTATAACTAATTGGGAATATTGCTCTTTCTATAATTCTATCAAAAGAGAATCCAACATACTTAAACGGTCCAATAGCCTTAGTAAATCCCCAAAGACAAGTAATTTCTACCTTGCGATATTCGTCAAAAGCATAATCATAGAATGCTGTAAATACTCCTTTTTTCCTAAACTCAGTCTCGATTAATAGGGACTCATTTTTCCCAGTAATTTGCCTTTCTCCATTAATGATTAAATTGATAGCCATTGCACCTTGAGTTGCAATCACCCTTTTGTTTACTTTTCCAACAACTAAAACAGATTGATTAGGATTGAAATCCCCATACTGCCACTGCCATACATATTTAGACCTTATGTCACCAAAATAAGATAAATGAAAATTGTATATTTCTTCAGAATCTTCAGGTTGTGCATGTAAATACTCTATTCCGCTTTGTGTTTCCATACAAAAATTGATTACAAGTGTAATTAATCTAATTAAGTTAAGAATTCATTGCAGATATCTCTTTATAATAATCTTCTAAAGTGTAAAACTTAGCACTGCGATTAATGCAAGTTTCTATAATTCGTATGTAATTATCCTTATAGTGAGGAAAATCAAGTTCACTAAAATTGTTGGTATGCCAATTAATAACTAGAATCGATTCATTTTTAATGGACAGTTCAATCAGATTATTTAACTGCTCCCAACGATCTAGTGTTGAGGCAAAACAACTATCCATTACCGCAAAGGGAATTACATAAAACGAATTATTAAAAGGTGTAAAAGGTTTTATTCGATTCTCCCTAAAACCAATTCCGTCACCCAACCCCCATGTAGAATCGTATTTGAAACCAACTTCAGATTGCATTTGCCATGTAGAATCATCTAAATTGATATAGTGTTGGCGTATTCCAATTATTTCGTGCCCAACAATATCCTCAAGAACTCCCTTTTCATGGGCCAACAGTTTTGAATTATTATAGGAGTGATATGAACCGTGTACGCCAACCTCCCATCCATTCGAATCGAGCCATTTAATCATATTTGTAATACGCTTCTCATTTATCTTATATCGGCCCAACGATAATTTCCATGAAGATGGTTTCCAAATGTCCAATCTCATAGATTCATTTAAGAGAAAAAATGTGGATTTTACTCCAAAGTCCGACTCTATTTTAATTACCTCATCAAATCCCCAATACTGATCGCTCCTTCCTATATCCCGAAGTTGATTGAAAACACCCTTTATGTTTAGTTTAGCCAAGGATCGGCCAATACGTGTAATATATTGATGTGACTTTCTTATACGATCAACATCATGAGATAGTGCAACTCGCAACATGGTTATGACTTTAATACTGATTTATAAACTAAGACTAACCTCTCGGCAATAGCACAACTATTCAAGTGTTTAATATGCTCCCTACCATCAGTCTTCTTCCCGAAAAGTATGGCTTCTTTAATTTTCTTAGAAAAGTCAGCTGAGTGTCCATTTGCTATGAAACACCCTGCTGCTGTTGATATATTTTCCCGAACATCACCAACATCGGTAGACACAATAGGTGTACAACATGCCATTCCCTCTTTTACAATATTTACAGATCCTTCATACAAAGAAGGAAGAACCAAAACATCAGCAGCATTGAGATAATAGGGTACCATTTTGTGCGAAACCGGATATATTTCATGCAAAACAACCGAATGATCATGTAATAAACTTACAGCATCGCGAGCTAAACCAACATTCTTTTCCTTACGTGTGGAATCGGCCAAGAAAAGAATATTTATTTTGTCTGCAGAAAACCCAACTGCTGCTAATGCTTCATTTTTAGGCAAGATAGAAAAATGATCAAAATCAACACCATTGGGTAGAACTGTAATTCTCTCACTATTAAACCGAATTTTCATCCTTTCGGTTTTTACAATTACTTTCGACCAACAATACCGTGAGAATATTTTAATAAAAAATAACATTAATCCTTTTCGTTCTGTATCACTACCCATAAGTGATACAACTAACTTTCTACCTGGAATTGCAAGTGTTGTAAAAATGCTCGTAATGGAATAATGTGCGTGTATTATATCATACCTATTAGTTTTTAGCAAGCGACGTAAGCCTACAACTAATTGAACATACCCAACAACGCCCTTTCCTACAAGATAATAATCAACCTGATGACCATTTTTGACTAAAGAATCCCCTTGGTTCTTAACTATTGGGCTAATATTCTGATCAAAACCAACTTTACTTCGACAAATAAAGAGAATATGCATAGATGAATTTAAAATCGTTGCAGGTGACAAAATATTTTTACCGAACTGCTTTCGGTAAATCTATACTCAAATTGCCTAGCATTATTATTCCAACGGAAGCTTTGATACAAACGCACTAATGCTCCGGGCATACTCCCTTTCCAAAATTGAACGTTCCTCACAAATCCCCCATTCATTATCCCTTCTCATAAAATAGAACTCAGATTTCTCGATGGTATAGGTTCCAAAATATAAGGCTTGAAATTCAATCAGGTAATAGCCACTCCCATCGAAGGCAACATCGATTGAAAGATTAGGAACATTAAATGATTCATAAACCGTTTTTGCAAAAGAGAGTAATCCTTCCGGAAGTTCCTTTACATAGGATAACCTACCTCCCCCGCTAGCCCTAAAGTCATTTTCCCTATTCTTTCGGTTTAATGGATAATACTTATCACCATAGATGAGTATCTTCCAATCCCCATCAAGCCCCTCAACCATATTTTGAACAATAAATTTCTTCCTGTATTTTGAGTCAACAATATATCCTTTATGCTTAAATTTTCTTAACCAATCTTTTATCTCCCCAACGTGAAAGGGTGCTCTGCTAATTGTTTTAGAGTGATCATAAATTTCATGAAAAGAAGCCCCTCTAGAAACCCCTTTACTCATTGCTCCCATCGCTGGTTTTATAACACAATTGAGGTTATTGAGTGCATCCTCGCTTCGTTGTAGATCCTCTAACGTTCCAAAATAGCGTGACTTAATGTTTTTTACACTTTCGTGCCCCATTGTATCGCGCAATATTTCCATAAAAAGTTTATTGTTGTGCGCTTTAAGGTATATATAATCAGGAACTACAATTGCTCCGGCCAGTTTCAACCCTAGCACCATATCCTCAATATAGGTCTTATAAAAACCATCTTGATCTTCCGATGAGCTGTATAAGAAAACTTTACCCTTAAGCTTCTCGTCTCGAAAATCTATCTCCGAAAATGTCGTAAAACAAACAGCATAGCCTTGCTCCATAAAGTAGTGCTGCAATAAATCTTTATCAAATCCACTGCGGTATGGAACAGCTGTATATTTGGTCTCGAACCTTTTTTTATAGTCTAGGATGATATTAATCGCATTCATCATTTATTTTTGTAAAAAATAGTTTACTGATTTTACTCAAAACTCTTAATTATCTGGAGCGGATTACCTCCAGCAACAACCATTGGTGGAACATCTTTATGAACAACACTATTTGCAGATATTACACTACCGTGACCGATTGTAACCCCTGGCAATACGACAACATTTGTACCTAACCAAACATTATCTTCAATAATAATAGCGTGAGAATTGCCGATTGTATTTACTCTATTGGCTGTATCCGGAAAAGATAAACTATGACCATTACCGTCGATTATCTGACAGTTTGCAGCAATTAAACAATTCTTACCAATTACTATTTTTTTGTAAGCATGTATACATGATCCATGTATTCTCGAATTTGATCCAATATAAACCTCTGCTCCGGATCTGTCTATTAAAATCTTGCACGGAGAATGCATATTTAAGTGGTAGCGGAAATTATCTGAATTCAAGATCACATTGTCCCCGATATAAAGTGAAGATCCTTCAGTAACATATATTGATGGCTTCTTGAAAAAACGGACTTGATTACCTATTTTCACATTCTTGGTTGATCCATACCAACAAACAAATAGTTTGCTTTTAATGGCAATTATTGCATTTCGAGTTCTAGTAAACAACAAAGTAATCATACTATTATTTTATTTGTATACCTGCTAAAAATATAATGAAGGGTTAGAAGTTGAATCAATCGCTGGTCTTGGAATCGAGAAGTTCTCCCATTTTCCATGTCAGTAATCTGCCTTAGGATTTCATCCTTATCAAATATATTCAAGTCTAATACAGAAGATGAAATCAGTCTCTCTTTAACCAGACCTTTAATGCTTGGCATGTAGCTCACTAGAGGCTTTTTGACAGGTTTCTTCGGTAGAAAATGGCGAGTGAAATAATTCAGAAATGGCTTTGGGAAATTGTACCAATGAAGAAAATCTTTCAAATTATATCCTCGATCCATCGGCGTGTTTAAAACGGAAGGGCTAATATTTCTAACTAAAAGAGGATACAATCTCCTTGACATAAAATGAGAAAACGGCTCTTTTGAGAATGGCTTCTTCTTCAAAAAACTGAACTTCGAATTCAATAGTTTTATTACAAAACTTAAATCTACTAGTGGATTAATAAGATTATGCTTATAAAAAAGAACGCAAAAAACAGGACCAAAAAACTTTGCATAAGTTTCCTTCAATAAGAACAATGCAATGTTCAAGTTTTCAACATTGGATTCACCTTTCCTATAACATGAAAGCGATTGAGTATACTCATTAATATTATTCATGAACAGATCACGGTCTACAAACCCAACCTCCTCAATATTAATCATTAAACCAGAAATTAACTCTTGACCATTTTTACATAAAGTTAATAGCGATGCGACTCGAGTTGTAATTAACTCAGAAATTAAAACTGGGCCAACAATCAATTCTCCTCCCATCTTACCTGTTACAATATTTGAGGGAGGAAATATATCACGTACCATTTGGTAATACATTAGAGTATCAAGCATTGGAGCATTAGGATAATCACGTATAAATTGTTTTATGTTTTTTTCTATATCACACAAGTATTCTTCAGACAAACTAATATGCCTATGCTTAATACTGTATTCTTTGGCAATTGACATTGCAGTTACACAATCAGGGCTACTTTTATCGCCAAAAGTATATGCACTAAATTCATGATCGTTATGCAGTAAAAGGGACAATATGATCTTTGAATCAAAACCACCCGTTAATGGCAGTTGAATAGGTAAACTTAATTCAATATTATCACGAACATGATCACTTAAATTAGCGCACATATCTTCAATTGTAACAAGGGGATGTGCTTGCTTGATCAGATCAGCCACATTTAAAACTACAGAAATACATAGTCCACTTTTATCTTTAAATATTTTTGAGCCACCCTCTAAGTGAACTATTTCGTTGAAGAGTGTACGTGATTTTAAGGTATAGTTAAATAATAAATAGTCATATACACCATTATTATTTATAGTTAAAGAGTTTTGCATTAAAGCCAACTCATCAAAATCATTCGATATGGATATTTTGTCATTATTGTTACTATAATACAAAGGGTATAAACCATATATATCATTATAAAGAACTATACTCTTGTCTTGTTTATTGCAAACGGAAAGAAAACCCCATTGCAATAGTTTCAAAGATTCAATTATTTGTAATTCAGATTGAAAAAAAATAGAATCTTTCAATTTTAGTAAACTCAAAAAACCATAGTTGCAATGCGCTAAAACTAAGATATTGGCATTTTCATAAATAAATATTTTCCCTTCAACACTTTTATTGTAAGCAATATTAAAGCCAACAGTTTCTAACAAACTAAATTTACCATCACTATTTTGTACAGGTAAATCAGTTGAAATAATTATTGTGGGATAATTCATAGGTTAAACAGATTCATTGTTTTGAGATTCTTGACACATTAAGCTTAACATTGCCCCTAAATAAAGAAATAAAATTGAGCGCAATGATACAAGCATAAGACTTCCATTAAGTGAAACAAATAGTGACATGAAAAGTAAGCTATAGTAAGTCGTTTTATATATCTGCATTAGCGAAGAAACCTTGTGTTTGAAGAAACGAGGAAACTTAAAAAAACCTATATAAACTATGATGTAAAGAAGAAAACCAACAATTCCAGTTCCAGCCATTAAATTTGCTGGATCACTATGATTCATTCTTGATTTCTTATCGTCAAATCTTCCGCTAGCATAGATCTTTTCACCAAAAAAACTTTTTACTGGATCGTCAAAACTAAAAACCTCTGTAAATACATTAATATTTTCAATATAACGGTTTTCTGTCTTGTAAAAATCCTCGTCAAAGCGACCAGCATCGGCTCTAACATTATACCTACTCATCAATTTATCAAAGTATAAAGGACTGGCCAATAACAAAACAGCAATAGCCACAATTATTCCAGAGAAAATCTTAGATTTATTCGGAGTAAACCAAGCATAGGTTAATAATCCTACAACAGGAATAAAAATTGCCGTGCGGCGTACATTGAGAAGTATAAAAATATATACAACTAAAGATGAGGAAAACAAAACCCATCGCCAGAGGCGACGAGTTGTTGTTGATAATAACAAAGGCAAAATCCCCACAGCTAATGCTGCAGAATAGAGTCCACTACTACCAAGAATACCGATAGTTTGTTCTTCTGAAACATCATATTCGAAAATCCTACCTATCCCAAATATATATCCTAAAGCCGATGAGAAAACGGAGAACATAATTAGATAAAGAACTGATTTGTTGAGACGTCGAAGTTTCGAAACAGAGTCGAAGTAAATGTATCCTACAGGAAAGCACATCATTGAAATAAACACTTGCAGGAAACCCTTAAAAGAATAAAAGAGTTGACTTGAAAAAAGAACTAATACTAGAGTATAAGTAAAGAAAACATATAGGTACTTAGTGAATATATTAAATGAATTGATTTTCAAATAAAAAAACAAAATAATAAGAAAAACAATGGGTCTTAAAAAAGTAACTATTGAAAGAGTTAAGAAAAAAGAAAAACTTGAGTCCAAAATAACATAAAAAAGAGGCAACCACACAATAAAATCGCTCTTTTTAACAAAAAGCCATATAATTGAGACACCAAAGAAAATATAATAAAACAAAAGCATGACATTACCTGTTTTTGATTGTGCTCAAAAATACTCTTAATAAATACCTTTTGCGAATAATCAATCTTGAAAATTTAATTTTGT
Organism: Williamwhitmania taraxaci; assembly: GCF_900096565.1. Classification (NCBI taxonomy): domain Bacteria; kingdom Pseudomonadati; phylum Bacteroidota; class Bacteroidia; order Bacteroidales; family Williamwhitmaniaceae; genus Williamwhitmania; species Williamwhitmania taraxaci. The sequence goes on along the minus strand of NZ_FMYP01000001.1, from coordinate 46,993 downwards.
GTTCAATACCCATTCAAAGAGCCCTAAATATTTATTTAACACTTCCTTATCTGAAAATTCGGTATTAACTTTTATACGGGCATTACTTATTAAGGTGTTTCTAAGATCTGAATCTTCCAATACATTTTTTATTGCATTAACAAAATCAGTAGTATGCTCGCTTTTAACAACTATTCCATTTTCATTGTTGCCAAAGATATAATCTGTTATGCCTACTATTTCCTTTGTAACCACGGGTAGTTCACAAGCCATTGCCTCTATGAAAACTCGTCCAAAACCCTCTTCCCTTGAAGGGAAAAAAAATAGATCAGCAATATTGAAATAGTCCTCAATGTTTGTAACTGCACCGGAAAAAACAACATGCTTTTCAATACCCTCGGCTTTAATATCCCTAATAATTTCAGCTAAGTGTAATTCCTGTCCTGGAGCACCTTGAGGTCCTGCAAAAATCAGAACCGCGTCAGGATAATCCTTAAGGATTTCCTTAAATGTATTATAAACAATATCAATGCCTTTTCGCGCAATTAGCACTCCGGTAAATAAAATAATTGGATAACTTAAGTGATTCTTAAGTAGTCTCTTCTTAAGCTCTATTTTATAATCATATTCAACTGAATGAAATTTACTAAGATTTACGGAATAAGGTATAGTGAAAACCTTTTTTGATGGAAGCCCAAATTTGTGACATTGATTTGCAAGGAGCATTGATATATTAGTAACAGCAGATGCATTTTTGAACTGATAATTCTTAATTTTTCTTTTGAACCAAATATATTTTTTTGTTGTATTTACAATTGGATCATCATGCCCTAGTAGTGTTGTTTCTATAATATACTTTTTCTTAAACAAGACACACCAAAAACTTAGAACTAATGATATCCACTTTGTAGATACGAAGAAAAATACGTCAACATGGTTTTTGTTACGAAAGAAAAAGAAAGTAGTTTTGATAAAAACAAAAGGGAAATCTAGTAACAGAATCAAAAGTTTAAGATAACGATTATTTGTAACACGATTTAAAAGTTGTTGAAAATAGACAATACGGTAAAATTTGATTTCATCAATATAGAATGGAGAATTTTCATCGGAAAACCTACTCTTTGTTCGAGTAATTACTCTATAAAGCAAATCTTTATTATTAAGGCTTTTAGCTAAAAATTGTGCTCCCAAACCAGCCCCAGAGTAATCGGGTGGAAAGGCTTCAGACACTATTACAATACGTGGATTTGAACTCATAACTTATTTGTCTCTAAAATAAATTTTGAAATATAATCTATTTGTCAAACTATTGTTCTTCAAGTTTTACCTGATTTAAAAATTTAAGATGCCCTTTTAGCAGAAAAAAAAGAGGAATCATAAAAAAAATGTAACCACAAATTAAAAAAACCATTAGACCAATATCATACCATATATGTGTGGTAAGATTCTTAAATAGAAAATACTCTATACCTTTTGCAATTACATAACAGTAAAGAGGTACCCCTATTATCCTTAAAATAAGTTTGAAGTTTTGTAAATATGACAAATCAAAATATTTTAAGTTAAAGAAATTTATCACGATATTTAAAAAGATAAAAGATAAAAAAGTAGCGTAGGCCACTCCAATAATACCCCATAGATTTACAAAGATAATGCATAATGCAACATTGATGGCAAGGGAGGCAGCCATAATCAAGAGGTAATGTGTGTGTTTACCCACTGTATTAAACACATTAATGCTTCCCATAACCTGACTGAAAACTATTATATAGGTTATTGTTATGGAGTTGAGATACTCAGGCATAAAGTATTTTACAAAAAAAGAAAAGACAATAAGAATTAGTCCAGACAATACACCTGTAAGATCGGTGGTAAACAATGCAGAACTTTTTGATACTTCAAATAATCGTTGTTTGCTTATAACCCCATCTGCCCCAAAAATAATATTTTGTCTTTGATATAAGATACCAGCTACATTGGATTTGATATTTATAACAACCGTTACAAGGTAAAAAGCAAAAGTGTAAAAGCCAAGATCTTCTATTGAAAGGAATCTTGTAATGACAAGCCTGTCAACCAAGAAAAAACTTGCAGATAAAAAGCCAGTTAATGCTATTGGAAAGCCTATAGAAATAAGATTAGTGATGTGGGTTTTATTGAAACTAATACTCAGAGGCACCGGCAAATACTTATAAGTAACTAAGAGTCCAATTATGGCTAATATTAGCGCTGCCATTAATCTGCCTTGTAAATCAAAAAAATAGACCAATGGTATTACAATTAAAAAAGAAATAAGTGAACGAAAAACAGAAATTCCAGCCAACGTCTTATGTTTTTCAAATGCATTGGTGATTCTTATAAGTGTTTCTTCATATAACTGTACAAAGCCGACTATACCCGCAAAAAGAAAAATCCAACTCAATGGGCTAACAAGAAAAAAACTATATCCAATTAAGATTACACCAGCTGTACCAGGCAAAATAATATGTACGGCACTAGCCGCACCAATGTTATTTTTTATTGAACCTCGTTCGTTTTTCCCTATTAGAAGTCCCAATTCTCTGGTCAAACCATTTGTTGCACCTAGGTTAGAAAAAACATAATAGTTTGTGACAATATGAAATAAGCCCCAATAGCCCAACATCTCTGGCCCAAGTAATTTCGACACAACCATTCCTACAACAAAAGCAGTAAGTTGTAAAAATAAAGAGGCAGAATAACGATAAATTATCGCAGCAAGAAAAGAGTTGCTCTTGATTTTATTAAAAGGATTAACCATTTACAATAATGAAGTGAGTTTAAGAATTAAGAAATGCAGTAATTTCTTCTTTGCTGGTGTTTGTTTTGTAGTCAAAAACTTTTGTATACTCTTTTAATTCGTAATATATAGTTGAGTTAACTACTAAAGCATATTTAGGAACAGTCTCTATTCGATCAATAAAACAAATTGTCTTTATTTCAAAAAAATCAATAAAAAGAGGTGTTAAATTGTCGCGGATGTGAAATTTGATTTTTATTATCTTTTTGAATTCTTTTTGAATTTCAGATATCAATGTCCAAAACTTATAATAAATATCTAGATCAATAAACATGGGTGTAGATGTTGCAATCAAGATATAATCTTCAATAGTATCTGGAGCATTTATCTCTAACCGAGATTTAGGTCGGGTTTTCACCAATGCTAAGTTTTCACCAATGCTTTGAAGAAATTCTTTTTCCCATATATTAAAAACAGAAGGCTTGCAGTATTCTATATGCAAAGGGCTTGGAAGATGATGCACCATCCATCTACCATGTTGAACGACACTGTAATTTGTTCCTGTTCCCTCTGCGTAAATTATTGCTGCCTGTTGGCTTGGTGCTGTAAAGTTACTTAAATGAATTTCTTTGAATTTTTTATAATGTAAGTAGAGCAAAGTGGCAACCAATTTTTGTAACTGCTTTTTAAAAAAATCAGGGGTTTCAAGAAAGTATTCTCCATGTAAATCCCATAATCGATTTGAGAGCGTTTGAACTTTATTTTTAAAAATAATATTAAAAATGCGGTTGCTAAATATATTAAAACTCCCCCTCGGCTGCAATATAGAATTATGATCTTCAATAAGTATTGATCGATATAATAGTAACTCCTTAATCTGACTACTAATTTTATGAATTTTATGGACGAAAGAAACAAAAGAATTTTCGTGCAATACATTGTTATTTTTAAATGGTAATGGTTTAAATATGATTGATCTATTAAGTTTTTCGCTAACCACTTTCTCACAAATATTTTTATACGAATCCAAATTAGAATGATATAAACAGAATGCTTTTAAATCAATAGTATATTTGAGGCTTGATAATTCAATATATGCTATTCTTGTCTCCTTTTCAATAATTGTCTCCTTCCATTTTTGAAAAATTCCCTCTAAATAAATTTCTTCGAGATTTACATTATAACCTTGTTTGCTAAAAAAATCAAAATCAAACATATTGAACACTAAATAACTACCTTTATTGTCCTTTATTGGGTCAAAAAAACAATCTAAAGGAGAAATTGGCTCTCTTGTTTCTGTTTTCATTTTTTCACAAAGTATTCAGCAAAGTCCCAATCAAACAAAGTATCTAAATCATGTGAACTTATTTCATCCATAACATACTTTTTTATTTGAGAAAATTGTGCTAAAGGTCTTTCTTTAAGTGCTTCAACATTAATTACATAGATCGCTCCATTAATTTCATAAACAATGGGGCAATCTTGCCGTCTTGTAAAATCGGCAGCTTTTGATTTGACTAAAAACCCATCCGGATTTTCCTCGAATAAATTATAATATGGATTAGATTTTGCATACTTAACAGAAATCAACATCTTGCAATCGTCCCTATAAAGCTTAAGTGCTTCGCGAATATGCTTTCCTGTTCGAAAAGGTGAGGTTGGTTGCAATAATATAATAGTGTCAGGCCTGTAGCCATTCATTTCATAGAAATCGATAGCATGAAGCAATACGACATAAGAGCCAGTCGTATCTTGAGCAAATTCTACTGGCCTAACAAATGGAACAATAAGTCCAAGCGATTCAACAATATCTTTAATCTCAATATCATCTGTCGAAACACAAATCACTGAATCATCAAAGACTTCTCGTGCAGCCTCGATTGTATACTGAATTAGTGGCTTACCACCTAAGAGTTTAATGTTCTTTCGAGGTATTCCTTTTGAGCCACCACGTGCAGGTATTACAATTAGAGGTTTCATTTGAAATTTATTGCCATTATATCCCTTTGTGCCTTATTGAAATCTTCTGGCCTCCCAATATCAAGCCAATAACCAGTTATGGGATAAGATATTACTCGCTTACCTGATTGAATAAGATTTTCCATCAGGTCGGTGGCATTAAAATGTTTTTCGATTGGAATACGGCTCAAAACTTCTTTCTTGAACAGATAAATTCCACCGTTGGAATAATAGGTATAAGTAGGTTTTTCGCTAAAACTGATCACGTTCCCATTGTTTGTTTCTAATACAGCATAAGGTATATCAACAGCATAAGGTATAGTAACAACAGAAAAATCTGCATCCTGTTTTATGAAATCTAAGAAAAAATGCTCGTAATCAATATTAGTCAAAAGGTCTGAATTTGCAACCAAGATAAAATCATGACAAAAATTATTTATTTTGGATACAGCCCCAATAGTTCCTAATGGTTCATTTTCATAAATATATTGTATCACAATATTTTTTTTCTGGCCATTCTCAAAATAATCCTCAATCTGTTTGCCTAAATAGTTTACGGTTATCCAGAAATCATCAATTCCATATAAAGACAATCGATCTAGGTTATGTTCAAGGATTGGTTTGTCTCCAACTTTCAACAAGGGCTTTGGAGTCTTATCGGTAAGTGGTTTGAGCCTTTCGCCTCTACCTCCAGCCATAATGACGGCGTCAACAGGTAAATAGGATTTTAATAATCTAAAATTGATGACATTTACAACACAATCATTTTCATCAAGTATAGGAATAATACGAAAATTATTATCCCTGAACTTAATCACCTTATAGATATCATGATCCCCTTTCCTGATAAACTTTGGATATGGTTGAACAATATCATCAACCATATTGCTTATAGTATAGCCTTTAAGTAATCCTCTTCTGACATCGCCATCGGTAAGTGAACCTAAAAGTTTATTCTGTTCATCGACAATAAAAACTATTGCATCAATAGCAAGGGCGTTTAAACGCTCAAGTGCTTGCCTAATGCTGCTCCCTTTTGCAAGTAAATGCTTCCTGTAAGTGTTCAAATTGATATGGATTTAAGTTTTGAAATAATGTGATTAACGGCTCCCTCGCTTTTGTATATATTTTCCCCTTTAAATTCCCCTAATTCCAGAGTCGCTTTGGTTTTATTTAGAATAAGCTCTGGGGAAAAAGGAACACTTATTATGTTCTTTCCTAACACTCTACCAGTTTGCCTCTCTCCTATATTAATAAAGTATTTATTAAATGATGCTGCCTCTGAAATCCCACTGGATGAATTCCCTAACAATAGAAGAGAGTGCTTCATACACGTAAAGTAGGATTGATTACCAAAATTTTCAATTAGAAAAACGTTTTTTGGATTCGCTGCTTTCAATAATTCGAATTCCTTTCGGAAAATTGAGCCATTAGTATCAGCATTTGGCATCGTTATTACTAATTGATATTGATTATATAGTTCTTCTAGCACCGTTTTTACGATCCGAGCATAAGCAATGTTTTTATCAGCATTAACAGTCTCGGGATGAAATGAAATGAGTAAAGTTTGCTTACTTAAGTCAATCTTCCACTTACTTCTAAATTCTTCAATGGTAAGAAGGTGTGTTTTTTCTAATTCATCCAAACTCAAAATGCCAATTACTTCAATTCTGTCCTTGGATCCAGTCAGAGCCAAAACCCTTTCGGCACACTTTTGATTAGATGTAAAATGCATAATCGACGCATGCGTCATACCATCTCGATAAACATTATCAATAGCCCCTTTGCTATAATCTCCACCATATAAATGAGCAAATTTTACGCCATAAGGTACACCAGCAATAACTGCAGAAAACATTTCGAATCGATCACCTAAACAAAGCACAATATCATACTCATTTTTATGATTTGCCCAAAACTCAGCAAATTTCATTGATGTAAGAGCCGCAGAAGTTGCAATAGCAACTTCTGAATCATCGGCAAGCATGCATGAAATAGCATGTTTTACATCAAACCCATTCTCTTTAATTTCAACGATTGTATATCCATGCAAATTTGAGAGATGAGTTCCAAATGCAATTATTTCAAAGTCAATGTCAGTATCCTTTAAAAATGCTTTTAGTAGTGGTAAATAGACACCGAAATCAGCCCTAGAGCTAGTTAATACTCCAATTTTCACCATTGAATATCCTTGAATTCTAATTTTCTCCCTTGCTCTAATTCAACGGCAGCTGTTCTGCCCAAAATCAAATCTATCTCTACAGCTGCTATCCCATCACCGGGTCTTTTAATCGTAATATTTGATTCTGTAAAAACTTCACCTTTAAAAATTTTTTTAGAGGTGAATATACTCTTACGAACAACTACCCTATTTTTAAGTTCTGAATCACTTGGTTCTTTTCTACCAGAGCCAGATATTGCTTTTTCAACGTTTCTAATAGCAACTACCATTGCTTTCAGTTCGTGCGGTTCAAGTGAAGCACTATGGTCGGGGCCAGGTAAGGTTTTATCAAGGGTAAAGTGCTTCTCAATTACTTTAGCACCAAGCGCAACAGCAGCAATGGGAATCTCTAGCCCTAAAGTGTGATCTGAATAACCAACCTTAATTTTAAATGCATCTGCAATAGTTTGCATTGCTTTCAAATTAACGTCGTTCATAGGTGTTGGATATTCTGTATTGCAATGCAAAACAATAATATCACTCCTTTGTATCCCTTCGTTCTGCAGAGTAAAAAGTGCCTCTTCAATTTCACCCAGAGTTGCCATTCCTGTTGATAAAATGATTGGTTTCTTCTTTAATGCAACTTTTCTAAGAAATAGTTTATTGGTTAACTCTCCTGAGGCAATTTTTATGTAGTCAAGTATGTACTCATCAATTTTTTCCAAACTAGTGAAGTCAGCAACAGAAGTAAGGAATTTAATTTTTCGCTTATCGCAGTACTTTTTTATTTTGTGGAAATCTTCAAATGATAACTCCAACTTCTTTATCATTTCGAATTGCGTTTCCCCTTCCCTTAGTTTTGTTTTTTGGTAATCTGCTTTTTGAGTTGTTTTGTCGACAATAAGCTCTGATATAAAGGTCTGAAATTTAATGTAGTCAACACCAGCTTCTGATGCCGCATCAACGAGTTTATACGCTAAATTGATGTCTCCATTATGATTAACTCCAGCTTCGGCAATAATAATTACTTTTGACATCCTAATACCTGTATTTTAATACGTGATTCTTATATTTTTCACTTTTTTCTGGAAACCTAGCTTCCCATTGCCTTACCACTTCATCATAAACATCATGGTTATGTAGCCTCTTCCCAATGTAAAATGGCAGGTATGTCTTTGAAAAATTGCTTTTAAACTTTAGCAAACTGTCATCTGGTGCGCATGATCTTCCTCCACCTAAATGGAATGTTTTAGCCCCCATATCTTTTGCAAATTTAACTGCTTCATTCAAAAGAAAGTTGTTTACAGAATTATCTGCACTTGGGGCTCTACCCGAAAGATGATAATGAAAAAAATCACCATAATAAAAAAAAATAGTAGAACTGGCAACCTGTCTATTGCAATCTTCAATATTAAACAAATATACAAACCCTTTCTGTAAAGAGAATATATTGTAAAAGAACTCTTTGTTGAAATAGTAGTAATCTTCGGCCCCAACCATTTCCATATTTCTCTGATAAATGGAAATAAAGTTGTTTATCTCATTCCTTGATGGTTGTGTTATAATCTTGCTTGTATAACCTAGTTTTTCCGCTTTTCTAATCATATTCCTATTCTTGGAGGAATACTCTTTAAACCATATTTCATCATAGCTTTGAGTAAGATCGATAGCTATCGTTTCTCTATCAAAAAGTATCTGAAGATGATTAACTGCAAACCTTTGATTTTCAATTATAGGATGAAATCGGGTAAATTCAGTAATAATATTTTCTGCTCTACAATAATTTTGAAATGATTTATTAAACTTATCAATAAAATCAAAATTATTTGTATTGCATATGACACCGTTATAACCATATGCCCCTTGAATGTCAAAGTATTCTTTATCTAAACTATATCCTAAACTATTGACATTGTTTTTTAAAAAAGGATAAAGAGCAAGACCACTACCATCTTCAAATACATAGCATTGCGCCAGACCTTCTCCTCTTTCTTCATATAGCCGATAATACTCAGGAGTAAAATAAATATCTTGTAGTTTTTGAGGCAATCGATGAAGATATTTATTCCATTTAACAGAATCTGATAAATTGATTATTTCAAAATTGACCATTAACCTCGTCTCTTAATATTGAAAACATTAAAACATTCTTAAACTCGCCATTTTTAAAAACATCATCTCGTAGAACTCCATCTTGAGTGAATCCCAATGAGATGAATAGTTTAGCGGTTGTTGGATGCTCTTCAAGACACCTTCCATAACATTTGTGTATTGGATACTGACTAAAAAGAAAACTAAGCATTAAAATAGAAGCTTCTCTTCCATAACCTTGTCCAGCAAAATCTTTATCTCCAATGAATGTACCTGCCCATTCCGCTTTAGCGTTTCTTAAATCTATATTATTGATATTGGTATATCCAATTAGTTTATTTGTGTTTTTCTCACAAATTCCTAAATAAAGATTAACAGAATCATCGAATATTTTATTTTCGACTGATTTCTTTTCCCTTTCGCTTGAAACAAAAAAAACATTACCAGCTAGATATTTAATGATTTCAGGATCTCGTCTCCATCGATTAATCAGAATATAATCATCAACTTCAAAGGCTCTTAAGTAAACTCTATCTTCCATGTCACAACGATTTTATTAAACAGTTTATTTGATACTCCATTTCTGCAGTAGAATAGCGTTGGTCAATTACTAAAGACAGTTCTTTTTCTGCCATTCTTTGAGAAATTAAAGATGTTGAATTATAATCTGCTAATGGCCAATGAATAGGTAAAAAGATATTTGAAGAATGTAAGGAGGCTTTAACGCTGTCTCTACTTTCTAGTATTATTGGGACACAAAGGGGAACAGTATTTTCATTGTAAGGAAAGAGAAAGTTAAGCCCATGCTTTGTTCCTAGCTCAAAAATTAATTTATAATTCTCCTTCCTTTTTTGTTTAATGGTTTCAAAATTAGTATTTTCAAAAATATAATATGCTATTTCAGAGGCCTTGGTAATTTCATTAGTTGCATCAATTTTACATTCTCCTTCTTTCAGAAATTTTAAATATACGCTATCGTGAACATGATAGTGCTTTAGCACACTTCCAATAAACTTAGGCCAAAAGAAAGTGTTTGTATCAAAATATTTATTATGATTCAGTTCTGTATTCTTGGCAACCACAATTGCCCCGTCAGGTGTAGGAAAATGCTTTCTAAAACTTGTAAACGAATAGTCAGGCCAAATATCTTCATTTTTCCAAAAGGATTGAACTTGATCGCTAATTATAATAATATCAGGTCTATCTTCCTTTATTCGCTGAAACAATAGGTTACTTTCTATAAATCCAAAATAGTTAACACATAATAGAACTTCATTTTTTTTAATTGATTCTAAATTTTCTATGGGAAATGAAAAAGATGAGTTTAATTCATAAAAATGGATTTGGAAATCACTTGCTTCGCAAGCAAAAACTACAGATGGACAAATATAGTAGGGGATATGAATTATTGAAGGATTAGTTTTTTTTATGTGACTAAGAATTGCCATTAGAGCAGATCTTCCATTCGAATAAAGCAATATATTAGATTTTGGGGAAAAGTCGGGTAAACCTTTAAGATCTTTTGGATTTATCTCAAATTCACCTCCAATTCTCATGTTTCCTTCGCTTTTCAACTTATTACGCTGCTTGGTAAATTAATTAATCTCTCTGCTATAAGAACAGCATTTTTCAGGTAGTCAGTTTGGCTACCTTCAAACATAGGTAGTTTATTCATTAATGTCCAAGCAGGCCTACTCATTATACCGTTATCATTCATGTAACCAAGAAACCTATCCCTTTCTTCTCTACTACCTAATAATATAGAGTTTAGCCAATAGTTGGAGATTGAATCCTGTGGTTCATTACAGAAATCAATGCCATTTGCAGCAAAGAATTCAGTATACTGAGCCGCTATGCCTCTTTTACTGACTATAATTCTATCAATCACCTCCATTTGAGCCACTCCCAAGGCCGCATTTATATTCGGCATGCGGTAATTATAACCAATTGCATCGTGGTTAAACTCCCATCGGTGGGGCAGCTTTGCTTGGGTGGTTAGATGCTTTGCTCTTTTACCCAAGTCATCATTATTGGTAATAATCATTCCACCACCTCCAGTGGTTATTGTTTTATTACCATTGAAGCTGAGAATACCAACAGCACCAAAGGTTCCGGTATGCTTACCTTTATAGGTAGAGCCAATGCTCTCGGCGGCATCCTCCACCAGTTGAATTTTGTATTTTTTGCAAATAGCAGCAATCTCGTCAATCCGACAAGGATGCCCAAAGGTATGCATAGGAACGCAAGCGGAGATTCGTCTACCCGTTTCTTTATTATAGCAAAACCCATCATCGCGTAACTCGCCAAACTCCTCTAAAAAGACACTGAGACTTTTAGGAGACATCCCAAGCGTATCCATGTCCACATCTACAAACACTGGTTTTGCACCGGTATAGCTAATAGCGTTGGCCGTTGCAATAAAGGTCAGCGGTTGGGTAATTACCTCATCATTGGCCTCAACACCCACCAGCATAAGAGCCATGTGAAGTGCAGCTGTTCCATTTACACAAACAATAGCATGCTTTGCGCCCGTATAGGTGGCCACCATCTCCTCGAAACGGGTTACGAATGGCCCAACGCTCGAAACGAAGGTAGTATCGATACACTCTGCTAAATACTTTTTTTCATTACCCATGAAGCATGGCTCATGCAGCGCAATAAAACCCTCGGGTTTATTATATAGCGTACGGATGAAAGTTACTATTTCATCAAAGTTTTTTGTCATATCTAAACAGGTAACAGTATTTTACGTTGATTTACTAGACATTATAAATCCCAGTTTTATATTTTTTAAGATTATCGGCATTGGTAAACCATTTTATGGTCTCCTCCATCCCTTTCCGAATATCGTATTCAGGACTCCATCCGGTCATCTGTTTGATAAGCGAATTATCGCCCCATAAGCGTAATACTTCAGAGTTCTGAGGCCGTAACCGTTTCTCATCGGAAATAAATTGAGTATCACTTCCAAAAATATCCTTGATAATGCCTAGCGTATCGAACATTGATATTTCATAGTTGGAGGCAATATTTACTTCCCGACCAATAGTATCATCGCATTGAGCAATAGCCAAAAAACCACGACATGTATCTCTTACATAATTAAAATCTCGGGTTGGAGTGAGATCCCCCAGCTTAATCTCTTTAATTCCTGCAGCTATCTGCGTTATTATTGTTGGTATTATTGCCCTAGCCGACTGTCTTGGACCGTAGGTATTAAATGGTCTAACAATAGTAACGGGCAAATTAAAGGCATTAAAATAACTTAATGCCATTGCATCGGCACCGATTTTTGAAGCAGAGTATGGCGATTGAGGTTGTTTCGGATGTTTCTCATCAATAGGAACATATTGAGCTGTACCATACACCTCTGAGGTAGATGTTACTAATACTCTCTTTACACCATTCTTAAGCGCAGCATTACAAATATTCAAAGTACCTGTAACATTTGTCTCAATATAGCTTTGAGGAGCCTTATAAGAATAAGGAATAGCGATTAATGCCGCAAGATGAAAAATAGTATCAACGCCAATAGCTATCTCCTCGCAAAAGAAGGGATCTCTGACATCTCCGGTAACAATTTCTAGATTTTTACTATTACTAATATCTTCTAACCATCCCCAATGGTTGAAGGAATTGTATTGAGCCAAAGCTCTAACTTCAAATCCATTCGACAGTAACAACTCGGTTAAATGCGATCCAATAAAACCATCAGCACCGGTTACAAGTATCCTTTTCATTATATATATACCTTAATTACTTGTCATTAAGCCTATTTGATTCCAAAACGCAGAATAGAACCATCCCCTTTGCACTTACTATCGTTTTCCTGCGGCTAGTTTGCTTCGTTCGGTATACCTTTGCCGCTATTGCAACCTAAAAACAATATCATTTATTTACACCGTTCCATTCAGGCGGCGGTTCATCGTCAGATGCACTTGTAACCATTTGTCCGCGCCGCTAAAAAGTTTTGTTATCTTCTCTGTTACCATAATTTGGCACCTACGGCGCCAGTCCACCTTGAGTCTTCTGTCTTCCGTCTTTTACCTTTTAACGTTTACCCTTTAACGTCTTCCGTCCTTTGCCTTCGGCGAACTTGCAAACACCATTCTGGTATAGCAAATTCTATTGTCTTATATCTTTTCAATCAGCCTTAATTTGTAACCTCCCAATATCCACCTTTTGCTGAGCCTACTCTCCTTAATCTATTCTGTGACTTCAGCTTCTCAATATCTCTTTTTATCGTAATCTGCGATACCGCACATTTATTCGCCAACTCCTTAGTTGTAATATTACCAATCTCCTGAACAAACCTAATTATCATGACTAATCTATGATCGGTATCATGATCGGTATCACGATCGGTATCATTTAAGCTATTCTTGAAAAGAGTAACCCTGAATCCATCAAATATCTCCTCAAATATTGGTCTAATGCAACCATAATCTCTACATATACTTAAGATTCGTTTTATACCCGATCCATATCGCTCAACCAACCCGACCTACTTAAATGCCTTGGCAATTAATTTATTTCTAGTTTGCGATATATAGTTGTCCGACAATAAGCTATCAACGGTTATTCCACCATAAAGTTTGCCTGGGTTATAAAACTCAATTCGTTCACCTTCACCAGCTATAATAACATTACGAATATCTGTCTCTGTCATTTCAAACCTTAATAAAATGCCTGATTATTAACTTTTTGCTATTCTCCTCACATCTGCAACAGTTTTACTATTGCCTTCGGCGAACTCACGCTGTTCGGTTCATCCATAGCTGGTTATTGCAACCTGAAAGCAATTTTATCCATTTACACCGTTCCATTCAGGCGGCGGTTCATCGTCAGATGCACTTGTAACCATTTGTCCGCGCCGCTAAAAAGTTTTGTTATCTTCTCTGTTACCATAATTTGGCACCTACGGCGCCAGTCCAACTTCGGTCTTCGGTCTCCTGACTTCCGTCCTTTAACCTTTAACGTCTCCGTCTTCCATCTTATGCCTGCGCCTCGCACCTAACATCCTTTAACTATTAACGTTTAACCTTTAACTCACTCACAGCTTCGCCCTGTCAGTTACACTGGGCTGGTGCACGTAGGTTTTATTAAAACAGATAAGTCGAAATATCGATTGGTAAAAGTGCGAAAAAATGGTGAAGAAGTCATAATTAGAAAGGAAAGAAATGGGACTATGAGTCAATTTTTCAATGAGACAATATGCCGATAAAATCCACAAATAATCAGTTAGGACTCTACATATCTGATACATAGTGGTCGTTTTGATTGGATATTATTCTCCTATACGCCGTTTTATTCAGGCGGTGAAACTTCGATAGATGCATTGTCAACCAGTTGTCCGCGCCGCCAAAAAGTTTTAATGTCTTCTCTGTTACCATAATTTGGCACCTACGGCGCCAGTCCTACTTCGGTCTTCGGTCTTCGGTCTCCTGACTCCTGTCTTTTTACTTTTAACCTTTACCCTTTAACGTCTCCCGTCTTTTAACGTTTACCCTTTAACCTCTTCCGTCTTTTAACATTTACCCTTTAACCTTTAACGTCTCCGTCTTTTAACATTTACCCTTTAACGTTTAACCTCTTACGGCTTGTTCCACAATCAACAGGTAACAAAAAAACCCCGTAAGCAAACTACTTACGGGGGTTCGAAATAGATATAGTCGTGCGTAAATGGTTTAAAAAATTCTTACAAATAGGATGTCCAATACTATTTGGAACTATTGGCATCCTTGGCACTGGATCTTCTACTAGAGGTAGGTTTAATCCATCTGCGAGCAGTATCGTAGTTTGTCATCACCTCAGGATTCTTTGCCCCCAGGAGTTGAACTAGGGGATCAAGCTCGTTTTTCAGAATAAGCATTATCTCATTCATGGCATTCTCTTTCTCGAGACGAGCATTGATTGCTATGGTGTGGCCCTCTCTAGGCATATCGAGCATCGCCTTTAAATTGGGCAGTTGCAGGTTGATCCGATCAATGATTTCGGTTTCCAATCCAGCAGCAATTAAATCAACTTTATTGCGTTCCACCGCTTTATTAAGTTCAAATAATTCATCGTACATTTTCTGGTAAGTCGAATGAACAATACCCTTCATAAACAAAGGTATTTGAATTTTTTCATCCAGTGCCTTACCTTCTGCAAAGAGAATCTTAAAAGCAGCAAAAATCAGTTTGGCATCGCGCAAAAGATCTTTCTTGAGATTTTTCTTTTTTGTGGTATAATCCTTTGTCGATATCACCAATACTGCGCTATGCTGCTCTGCGTGTCCTAATAACAGTTGAATTCTGTGAACTATTCCTTCAACCTTAACATTTGCCATAAGGATAGAGGAAAAACTAGCAACTACAGCTAAAACATCGTGAATCATTGATAACTTCGATTCAAATATTCTATTCATAGTAATAGAGTTTTGCTACGCCGACTATTTCAAAGAACCTTTAAGCAAAATTAAAGCAATATTTTTAAAAAATCCAGTTTTTTATCAATTATTTTAAAATTATTTTGATCACTGTCGTCTAGTATATAACCCATTAGCTGCACTACCAATGTTTACAGGGAAAGTGAATGTTGAACCGAGCTTGCGCGCTCGACGAAGGTGAAATTGAGCAGAACACCAGCTCGCGCAGATGTGTTTCTCGTCTGTGTGTCGTAAGCCGTGCCATGGAAAAACATAACGAAAACCCTGCATCGTAGTGGTAGCTGGTCAGCCATGCCGAGCGTGCAGAATGATGGCGAGGACGTCCGCTCGACAAGGAAACATGTCGGACTTTCAGCCCTAAGTGGTTCTTTGCGTTCACACAGGGCTGCGCCCTGTGCTTTTACAGGCAGGCCTTTCAGGCCTAATCTTTCTTCTGCATAAACAACAGGGGCGAAGCTCCGAAAGGTAAAAGCACTGGCCAAAGCGTATCGAAGATCCCGATTTATCGGGAGCGTAGGCCTGTGTGCAAATCAGTCATTATTTAAAGCCCTGAAAGGGCGATAGGTAGGAGGAAATCTGCACAACAACCTATTGGTGTTCCTTCTGGTTTTTAATGGTTACCGGGTTCTCTTTTTTCTATATGTTCTCAGTGCCTCTGTGATCCATTTATTTTCCTCTGTTTATCTTAGCGTAAGAAGATCTGGCGGCGCAACCCGGCAAATTGCTTTTGAAAAGTGCTGTCCACTATCCCTTCATTACTCCTCGACCCTTGAAAATCAATCTAATTTTCTTTTCCCTCGATGGAAAAGAAACAAAAGATCAAGCCTTGCCTGCTCGCCGACCCTTTACGGCCTTGCGAGCTAAAACGTCGGAACTTGCTGCGCTCGACCAACCGCCGTTTTTACGCTCCCTTCGGCCTGAGGGGCCCCGGTTGCACAGGCTATGGCGATCCTCTTCGCCTTAACGTGCATGAATTTACAACGCTGGACTTCTCTTCTTTTCACCCCCGATAAATCGGGATCGTCGTTGCTCTCCGACCCCGTTGTCACGGGATCTCCGTTGCACTCCGACATTCACTATTCACCCCCGCTAGCGCGGGATCGTCGTTGCTCTCCGATCTTCACCATTCACTCTCCAAAACCAACGTTTAGCATCTACGGCGCCACTCCAACTTCGGACTTCCGTTTCGGTCTCCTGACTTCCGACTCCTGTCTTTTAACCTTTAACATTTACCCTTTAACGTCTCCGTATTTTAACACTTCTTTATTACTGAGGAACCAATATGCCCGATATATTCACCGTTCCATTCAGGCGGCGGTTCATCGGCAGATGCATTTTTGACCATTTGTTCGCGCCGCCAAAAAATTTTAAGATCTTCTCTGTTACCATAATTTGGCACCTACGGCGCCACTCCTTCTTCGGTCGTCCAGCTGCCGACTTCCGTCTTTTACCTTTTCACTCTTCACCACTCACTACTCACCTCTTCAAAACCATAATTTGGCACCTACGGCGCCACTCCAACTTCGGACT
>NZ_FMYP01000001.1:0-29375 GCF_900096565.1 Williamwhitmania taraxaci | reverse complement strand
TTACCCTTTAACGTCTCTATCTTTTAACACTTCTTTATTACTGAGATACCAATATGCCCATTATATTCACCGTTACACTCAGGCGGCGAAACCTCTATAGATGCATTGTTAACCATTTGTCCGCGCCGCCAAAAAGTTTTAATGTCTTCTCTGTTACCAACGTTTGGAATCTACGGCGCCACTACAACTTCAGTCTTCCAGCTGCCGACTTCCGTCTCCTGACTCCTGACTTCCGTCTTTTACCTTTTCACTATTCACTACTCACCTCTTCAAAACCATAATTTGGCACCTACGGCGCCACTCCAACTTCGGACTTCCGTCTTCGGTCTCCTGCTTCGGACTTCTGACTTCCGACTTTCAGCTGCCGTCTTTTAACCTTTAACGTTTACCCTTTAACGTCTCCGGACTTCCGACTTTCAGCTGCCGTCTTTTAACCTTTAACCTTTACCATTTAACCTCTCCGGACTTCCGACTTCTGACTCCGGTCTTTTCACCTTTACCTTTTAACCTTTAACGTCTCCGTCTTTTAACCTTTAACATTTACCCTTTAACCAATCAAAACCAACGTTTTACCTGTTCTTTGAACGTCAACTTTGGTTCATCCTCGTCGGAATAGTAGCCACTCTTGTCTTTATTGCCATAGCCGTAGGAGTAGCTATAGCTGTAGCCATAGGAGTATTTGTAAGTATAGCCATAACCGTATCCACGCTTGGGTTGGAAGTCGTTTACTACAATGGCGAGATTTCGAATCTCTTTGTGTTTGTAGATATCCTCCACCAGCTTAAGCACCTCCTTGGAGGAGTATCCAAAGCGCACCACAAAGAGGTTGGCATCGGCAAAACGGGCAATTAATAGTGCATCGGTAACGATGGCTACAGGAGGAGTATCCACCACAATGTAATCGTAGTGTTCCCTTGCCCAATTCATAAACTCATCCATTTTTTGAGAACCAAGCAACTCCGATGGGTTGGGTGGAATAGGTCCACTGGGCGCAAAAAAGAGATTTGGCGTTGGGGTATTCTTTACAACCTGCTCCAATGTAGATTTACCAATGAGATAGGTGCTAATGCCCTCGCTATAAACCACGTTGAGCATCTTCTGTATCTTAGGCTTACGCAGATCGAGGCCCATCAGCAACACTCTATTACCCGCCATAGCCATAATGGCGGCAAGGTTCACGGCGGTAAATGTTTTTCCCTCGCTACTGAGGGTAGATGTAACGGCAATCACCTTTTGTTCCGGATTCCGGAGCAGGTATTGTAGGTTGGTTCGCAGCCCACGGAACGACTCCGCTAGCGTAGACTTTGGCTTACTGATAACGGGTATCTCTGCTTCATATCGGTTATGCCCCATGGTTCCAATCACAGGAACCGTTGTCTTTGAGGCGATCTCCTTAATATCTGTAAGTTTATCATTAAAAAAATCGAGTAAAAAAATAAATGCCAGCGGTAAAAGAGCCCCTATAAACATTCCAATAAGGTAATTAAACGACCTCTTTGGCTTAATAATGGAGGCATTCTCAGGCATTGCGTAGTCGAGCACCTTGTTATCGGCAATATTTGATGCCTTGGCAATAGCTGCTTCTGCGCGCTTCTCCTGAAGATAATTATACATCTTTTCGAGCAAATTAAATTCACGCTCAAATCCAATGAGCTGCCTCTCGTTACCGGGAAGTTTAACTATTTCTCCCTCTACCTTATTCAGCCGCTGTAGCACATCTTCTTGTGCCACCTTGTTAACCGCAATTAAACTTTCTACCTTCTCGGTTAAGCTATTTCGAAGATTCTCCAACCGAATATTCAGCTGCTCTAATCCAGGATTCCCATTCTTAACAGAAGCACGCATCTCCTCCCGAGCAATATAGGTTTGGCTAATCTCTCCAAGTAAAGAGGATAGTTGTGTGTCATCTACCCCCATGGCCGATGGAGCTACTAGCTGATTTAAGTCGCTACGCGACGACAGATATTTTTTGAGGTAAGCATAGTATCGCCCCTTCAACTCAAATGCTCCCTGATCGATTTGAAACTCCCTAATCCTACCAAAAAGAATCTCCCCCTCTCTCGAAATATTTATAACCCTATTATTGCTTCTAAAGTCCTGCAACCGCTGCTCTGCACGGCGAAGGGAATCTGTCATATTATCGAGTTGGGAGTCGATAAAGTTAACTGTATTCGCAGCTATCTTATTCTTATCTTCCAACCCCTTTCGAATATAAACCTCCATCAGTTTATTGAGGTAAGCGGCCTCCTGCTCGGCAACAAAACCACTGCTACTGAGTGTTAAAATCGATCCCTTTTTATCATTTAGAGAGATAGAAACCTTTCCCTTGTAGGTATTGGCCAGCGCATTTATACTATTTACTTTAAAGTAATATCGAACACCAAGATTATTATCCGATCCGCTAAAATTTTGAAGACGTTGGATTCTAAAACAAAAGGCACTATTCTTAAACAGCTCTCCAAAGCGCATCTCCTGCTTTACTCCCATACCATCATCAATCTCTAGCAGATACCTTTCATTGGATATCATTTTAACATAAACCGGATAGTTTGGAATATTGCGACCTGTTGTATCAATTAGCACTTTAAAAGGGGCACTCTGGTATAGCCTTGATTCTTTTATCCCTCTACGTCCCACTAGAACATAGGTGACTCTAAACTCATCCAACTCCTTTACAACCTGATAGGCCATGGAATAGGATTGTAATACGCCTATCTCATTTTGAATGCTCTTTGTATTCTTAACCAACCGCAAACTTTGGATCATATTTTCAGCGCCTGTAAACGCCTTCGAGTTGTCGTCGTCCTTTACAATCAAACTTGCAGATACGTTGTAAACCTGCTCCGAATAACGGTTTACGAGGTATGCAATAAACAGTCCGGCAAAAACGGTAATGGCAAACCAATACCAGTTGGCAATTACGCGAAACAGCAGGCGCTTAATATCCAGCTGCTCCTCCTCTGGAGTAAAACCATGGGTAGAAATTGGTCTATCGTTATTTGGAATGCTTTCCATTTTTATGCGTGTTTCAAAATTATACCTATTCTTTCTTAAACCTTCAGTGGGCAGTCGGCAGTCGGCAGTCTTTTTACTTTTAACTTTTAACGTTGACCCTTTAACTTTTACCCTTTAACCTTTAACGTCTTCCGTCTTCCGTCTTTTAACCTTTAACGGTTACCCTTTAACGTCTTCGTCTTTAAACCTTTACCTTTTAACGTCTTCAGTCTTTCAACCCGCTATTGCAAACTGATGCCCAATGTCATCGATCTGTTCACCGCTCCATTCAGGCGGCGAAAATTCGATAGATGCATTGTCAACCATTTGTTCGCGCCGCAAAAAAATTTCAACATCCTCTCTGCTACCATAATTTGGCACCTACGGCGCCACTCCATCTTCGGACTTCCGACTCCTGTCTTTTAACCTTTAACCTTTACCTTTTAACGTCTTCGTCTTTTAACCTTTAACCTTTACCTTTTAACGTGTTCGTCTTTTAACTTTTAACCTTTACCTTTTAACGTCTTCGTCTTTTAACCTTTACCTTTTAACGTCTTCAGTCTTTCAACTCTCTATTGCAATCTGATGCCCAATGTCATCGATCTGTTCACCGCTCCATTCAGGCGGCGAAAATTCGATAGATGCATTGTCAACCATTTGTTCGCGCCGCAAAAAAATTTCAACATCCTCTCTGCTACCATAATTTGGCACCTACGGCGCCACTCCATCTTCGGACTTCCGACTCCCGTCTTTTAACTTTTAACCTTTACCTTTTAACGTCTTCGTCTTTTAACCTTTACCCTTTAACGTTTACCCTTTAACGTCTCCGTCTATTCACTTTTCACAATTCACTTTTCACTTTCAACCTTTACCTCTATCTATTTCGCCAAAAAACTTACCAACAGCACCACCGTGCTAATAGTTGAAAGAGCAAGTCCATAAGTTCCTGCATTTAGCTGAAACATCTTACCCTTGCGTGGCTCCACAACTATCACGTCGTTTGGTAAAAGATAATACCCTTCAGAAGCCATAATGCTCTTATCCGAAAGATTTAGTCGAAAACTCTTATTCCCAGACTCACAAGGCCTTACCACCAGAACATTATCACGCTTTCCGTAATCGGTAAAGTCTCCCGCCAGCGCTAATGCCTCAAATATGGTAAGTTTATCCTTAAAGTTTAGGTAAACGCCAGGTTTGCGCACCTCTCCCAATATCGTAACCTTATAGCTAAGCAACCGCACAACGGTCATTCCATCCTTAAGGAATTCATCGGCACGCTTTTGAATAATCTCCGTTGCCTCCGGAACGGTTGAGCCAGCAACCTTAACATATCCAAGCACCGGTAGCCGCACTGCACCGCTATCGGTTACGGTATAACCATACAGGTAGTAGCCAGCATCGTTACTGTAAAGGTTTGCGGAACCGCCTCCCTTGTTGTTGAATATAGCACTAATTTGCGGATCCTGAGTAAGCAGCTGCACGTAGAGCACATCGTTGGGCTGTATTTTATACAAATCGGGTTGCTTTGCCGATGGAATTGTTTCCACTCCAGCATTGTGCATGTATAGCAGCTGGTTGCGCTTGTTGCACGAAGAGAGCGCCAGTGCAAATGTCATGGCTAATAGTATATAATGCAAACGCTTCACGATATTCAATTTAAAGGAGTATAATACGAGAGTTTTGTGATAATGCACTTTAGAGGGTAAAAGTAATGATTTTGCCGAAACTAGAGCAATTATCAATTTGAAAATGATCTGATTTGAAGCAATTAAATAAATGGTTAAAAGGTAGAGGTTAAATGATGGCTACTACAGCCTTTCAACAAACTCCAACGGCACCGTAACCACCAAGCTAAATGGGATATTTTCGATGCGGACAACTACGCGCTGTCCTCCCTTATGATCGACCAGCTCGCCCTCAAGGCCCATCAACTGTCCGGCATTCACCTTAACTTTTTCGCCCTTG
The DNA here is from genome assembly GCF_900096565.1 of Williamwhitmania taraxaci. Taxonomy (NCBI): domain Bacteria; kingdom Pseudomonadati; phylum Bacteroidota; class Bacteroidia; order Bacteroidales; family Williamwhitmaniaceae; genus Williamwhitmania; species Williamwhitmania taraxaci. Next base: position 24,416 of record NZ_FMYP01000001.1, on the reverse strand, counting down.
GAGAGCGGTGTCTCAACTACCTCAACCTCAATATCCTCTTCGAGAATGCACTTTAGATAGGCAATATCTTTGTCGGCCACAGGCGCAGGTAACTTTTCGAAGTTGATAAAGCAAACCGCACCAGGATCTTGCAGCACGGCAAAGCGCTGCGAAAGCACCATGCGCACAAATACATAGGAATTGATAAGCGGCACCTCTACCACCTTTTTCCTGTCGCTCCACTGCCGCACCACTTTATGCATCGGGAGAAACGATTCATACCCATGCTCGGTGAGCCGTTCATGCACCTTTTTCTCATTGCGCGATTTGGTGTAAAGGGCATACCAGCGAACAGTCTCTTTTTTTATCTCGGCAGTCATCGTGCAATGTTTTATCCTAAAGGAAAATCGATTGGATGCTAATAAGTGAATAATTAGAACAGGGCAATCCCTGTTGCTTCACTAAAAGCAGTAAAAAAAGGAGAACCGGTTTCCCAAATTCTCCATATTTTATATTTTAGAAAGGCAGATCATTTAGCTCCTCGCCGCCCATGGGCGGAATCTCATCGAAAGAGGCTGGTGGTGCTCCCGCCGATTGCGATTGCGATGGCTGGGTGGCACTTTCCTTTGCAATGCGCCAAGCGCGAAGATCGGTGTACCAACGCCCATTATACTCCCGCGACTCTACGTTGAAGCTTACCTTTAGGACATCGCCGGGACGAAACCCACCAATTTCCTGGACCTTATCGCCCCAGGCAGCAACACACACCTTTTTTGGATACTGCTCCATGGTTTCCACAATAAAATCTTGCTTTTCCCATGTTCCATTTTTTCCGCTGCCAGTCTGCTTTTCGAGCAGCTGCACAAACTTACCCTGTAATTCAAGAGCCATCTTACTCCTCCTTTATTTCAATTTTAACAATCTCGTCACCTTTACGAATTTGATCGAGCACCTCAATGCCTTCGTAAACTTTACCAAAAACGGTATGCTGCCTATCGAGGTGTTGAGTGTTTTCCCGGTTATGGCAGATAAAGAACTGAGATCCACCAGTGTCGCGACCTGCGTGCGCCATGGAAAGAACGCCCTTGTCATGGATTTGATTATTCCCGGTAAGCTCGCACTTGATGTTGTAACCCGGACCACCTGTACCTGTTCCGTATGGGCAACCTGCTTGCACCATAAAATCAGGAATCACGCGGTGGAAAATGAGACCATCGTAGAAGCCAAGTTTGGCTAGTTTTACAAAATTTTCAACGGTTTTCGGAGCGTCCTCTTCGAAGAACTTCACCTTCATCACCCCTTTTGCGGTATGAATTTCAGCTGTTTTCATAGTATCTGGATTTGTTTATAATTCGGTTGGGTATAATTTACGAAGGAACAAAAAACGGGGGAATTTTCAAAATGGAATTACATATCTCATTCGATAAACATGCAACCCCTCTGGGATCGACATCACCCTCAAAAGATTTGCAAACGTTTTTTTTGAGACCACGTGTCTTTATAAGCGCCCATTTACGGATGCGCGAATGCTCTCCTATGTTATTCTAGACCTCAAAGAGGCCTTATGTTTATAGAAAATGTGTGTGCGTGGGGTTCGACCCCAGCAGGGGTCGTATGTTCTCATTGCATATCTCATTCTATAAACATGCAATCCCTCTGGGATTGGCACAACCCGCAAACGATTTGCAAACGTTTTTTTTGAGACCACGTGTCATTATAAGCACCCATTTATGGATGCGCGAATGCTCTCCTATGTTATTCTCGACCTCGGAGAGGTCTTATGTTTATAGTAAAATATGTGATCGTGGGATTCGACCCCAGCTGGGGTCGTATGTTTTCATTACACATCACATTCTATAAACATACAAACCCCTCTGGGATCGACATCACCCTCAAAAGATTTGCAAACGATTTTTTTGAGACCACGTGTCATTATAAGCGCCCATTTATGGATGCGCGAATGCTATCCTAATGTGATTCTCGACCTCAAAGAGGTCTTATGTTTATAATAAATATGTGTGCGTGGGATACGACCCCAGCAGGGGTCGTATGTCCTCATTGCATAGCTCATTCTATAAACATGCGATGCCATCTGGATTATTTGAGTATAGTTCGGCCGGTGATGAAAGATTAGGTGATGCACAACCTCGGAACGCGCACCAAAATGCAAAAACACCTCTCTGCGACCGAAATCCTTCACGCTGAATTGCAAAACCACTACATTTTTCTCTAAATCCATCGATATTTTTGTCATTTCGTCATACAATACGTAATTGCAAGCACATTTCATTGCAAAAACACCGTGTAGAAGTCCATTGCAAGCACATTTCACTGAATCGCATGAACATTTTTATCGATTGCAACCACGTTTTATCATATTGCTCCAACTATTGTGAGCATTGCAGCTACTATTTTAGATATCGCAGCAACTATTTATAACGTTGCAGCTACTATTTTGTCCAAATCCACAGTATTTTACGCCACAATGTCATTCACGCACACTACCGCCAGCAGTTTAATGGTGGTATCCGCCTCTTGTAGCCATAGAAACATGGCTATTTTGAACATTTCCGATTCGTTTTACAGAATCACCCATCATATCTCTTTTATGAAGGAGGATTTTGGTAAAAAACATCCTCTCAACGAAGCGAAAAGCACTCGAAGAGAAGCGGATGGAAATAAAATGGAATGAAACTGGAAATAATAGTTTGCAGAAGTATTGCAAATTCGAGCAAACATTATACTTTTGCAACGCTTTAAACGAGAAGCGAGCATACAAAAGGCCGATGTAGCTCAGTTGGTAGAGCAGTTGATTTGTAATCAGCTGGTCGGAGGTTCGAGTCCCTCCATCGGCTCAAGAAAACGTCCACCGGAAAACCGGCGGACGTTTTGCATTATACCTTGGACCCAGCTCGGAAACAAAAAAGGGACAGGACAAATCATGTAATCTAGGCTATGGCAATCCTCCGCGATTGGCATCAACCGCAATACATTTGCTAGCGATCACACTATTAAAAAAAATGCCGCTCCTAAATAGGAGCGGCACCAATATCATTAATTCTATTCGCGAATTACTTAGCAGCAGGAGCGGCAGTAGGTGCCTCAATGCTGATTAGCTCAACTTCGAAAATGAGTGCTGCATAGGGAGGGATAACTGGCTGACGTCCAAAACGGCCATAAGCAAGTTCCGAAGGAATGTAGAACTTATACTTTGAACCAACGTTCATTTTTTGCAAGCCGGCAGTCCATCCGCGGATAACACCATTCAAGCGGAAACTTGCTGGCTCCTTACGGTCGTATGACGAGTCAAACTTGGTACCGTCTACAAGGGTTCCTGTGTAGTGAACCTTAACAACATCGGTTTCCAAAGGAGAAACACCAGTACCTTTAGTGATAACCTCGTACTGCATTACAGCACTCTTTTGAACGCTGCTTCCATCAGGCATCTGCTCGCTGTAGGAAACTCTCATGGTATCTACACCTGGTTTGCTGGCATTCTTAACCATAAAGTCCTTACCTGCTTGCATATCCTTTTCATGCTTAAGGTCGAATTGCTTCATCATGTACATTTGGATTACCCCTTGCGCAATCTGAGGAGTCATCATGGCACGGGTAGAATCCTTGCTCATTACATCCTCAACAGCCGCAGCCAATGCTTCTGGGCTAATTTCCTTAATATCATTCTGTCCAAAGCTCGAACCAACGCTTATTCCGATGGCATAGCTTAAAGAATCAACCGTAGTCTTAAGGTTTGCAGAAGACTTAGACTTTGAGCCACAACCACTCATTGCTACAGAACCAGCTGCAAGAACAATTAATGCAATTTTCTTCATCATTTACTATTTGTTAATTAGTCTTTATGGGAACAAAGTTATAGATAAATATGATTGAAATTCTAACGAAATAAAAAATATTCTTAAAGTCTGTTAATGGGATAGATGCAGCGCAAAAATCCATCTAAAAATGACATACTTAAGGGAGGCGATAGGGTGATAAAGCACCATTCGCGGACCAGAATAGCGCATCACCCTGCGAATTTGCTCCTGCTCTGTTTTTCGGTAGCAATGCGTGGTGCAGCTGCCGCAAGATGGTTTTTGGTTACCATACTTACAACGATCCAACCGCTTATGAGCATAATCAATTAGAGTGAGACACTCCGAGCAAGGCTTCTTGGTGTGGTGCTCCTTCCTACAATAGAACTCAATCATGAGTCTAACCATGCGCTTCTCGCACTGAATTCTATTCATGCTCCCGTTTTATAGCCCTTACCATATGCCGCTTGCCGGGAGGTCCGGAAAGACGCTGCACAAAAAATCCTGCCGCCCGAAGTGCCTGCTTCACTATTCCTTTCGAGGAGTAGGTAACCAACACTCCTTCATTACTCATGGCCTCATACAATTTTTTAAAGATCGTTTCCGACCATAATTCCGGCTGGGCCTCAGGGTCGAAGGCATCAAAGTAAACCAAATCGATCCCCAATGGCAATTCGAGGTTTACTAAATCGCCCTGGATCTTTGTCAACGTAAACCGATTGTCTATTGCTACTGCTTTGTCCCATTCGGCACTATGCAAGGATCTAAACCGATCTACTGCAACGCCCAACTGCTCCGAAAAGTTAGCCTTACAGGCCTCTTCAGCGGGTATGGGATATAGTTCCACGGCATAATAGTCCACATTTTGGGCCATTTGCTCCGCCTGCAATAACGTCAACAGTGCATTCAAGCCTGTTCCAAACCCCATTTCGAAAATGGTGATGTGCGATTTATGCGCCATACAGTTATAGCCCGCATCGATAAATACATGCTTCGACTCCTGTATAGCCCCATGTATAGAATGGTAATGCTGCCCGTAAAGTTCAGAGAAAAAGGTAGAAGACCCATCCTCCGTTAGCTCAATTGTCCGATTCAATGGCGTAGAACATATAGTTATGTACTGGTAAAATTATTTAAAATTACGAACTTGTGCCCCATATTTGATTGTTTACTTGCTCCATGCACATGAGCAATGAGCCCCACCAGTTATTCTCCGATTTCAAACTGGCACTCAGACCAACAATACCATGATGGCAAAACGACAAGAAGAGATTGTAAAAGGATCACATGAGCGTAGCAAACGGTTGGGTGTGGATATCAACCAGGTTGTTTCGAGAAAGATTCTTTCCGAGGCGCAGCTTCGAGAACGCTTGAAGGAGAACCATTCCCTACTAGAAGTCGCAAAACCGATTCTCAAAAATCTTTATGATTTCCTTGAAGATACCGGATTTATTGCGGTGCTTACCGATGGTAAAGGTTGCATCCTGAGCCTTTTTGGCGACAAGGAGGTCGTAAAGGCGGCTCAGTCGATAAAGATGAGCCCCGGCGTGTATATGGATGAGGCATCTATTGGAACCAACGCCATGGGAACAGCCCTCAGCGAAGACTCACCCATTCAAATTACCGCCAAGGAACACTTTATTACAGCCTACCACCAATGGACCTGTTCCGCGGCCCCCATTCACGATACTGAAGGAAACATCCTTGGGGTAATCAACCTGACAGGAAGTAGCGAACTGGTGCATCCCCATACCCTGGGCTTGGTGGTGGCCGCCGTAAAATCGGTGGAAAACCAGCTACAGAGCGATACGGTGGAAGCAGAGCTCTCCGAAACCTCCCTTGCCCTCTCCTCTATTGTCGATAATCTATCATATGGGCTGATCTCCTGCGATATCAATGGTCATGTTCAAAAAATTAACAAGATAGGTGTTACTATGCTCGGTTACCCTGCCTCAGCACTAGACACCTTCGATAATATTACTACTCTTTTGCCCGGATGGCCAAGTATCTTGGATGTTCTAACCAGCGGCGACAAAATCCTCGATGAAGAGATAGAGTTTAACACGACTTCGGGCAAGGAAAAGTTTGTGGTGAATGCACTCCCCATCCGAAATCCTCAAGACGAAGGCCTTACCGGAGTTATTATTACCTATCGAGAATTCAAACGGGTTTACTCGGTTATTAGTAAGTTCTCGGGCATGAAGGCACGTTACACCTTTGAGGAGATGATATTCAACTCCGATACCATGCGTCGAGTGGTAGATTATGCCAAGGCCATCGCCAACAGTCCCTCCACTGTTCTCATCCTTGGCGAGAGCGGAACGGGAAAAGAGGTACTTGCTCAAGCCATTCATTCCGCCAGCACCCGCAGTAAAGCCAGTTTTGTTGCCGTAAACTGTGGTGCAATCCCCTCTACCCTAATGGAAAGTGAACTCTTTGGCTACGAGGATGGCGCTTTCACCGGTGCCCGCAGAGGTGGAAAACCGGGTAAGTTTGAACTCGCCAACGACGGCACCATCTTTTTGGACGAAATAGGGGAAATGCCCATCGACATGCAGGTGAAACTGCTAAGGGCCATACAGGAAGGAAAAATCACCCGTGTTGGTGGCGAAAAGGAGATCCCCGTAGATGTAAGAATTATTGCTGCTACCAACCGCAACCTAAAGAATGAGGTAGACGAAGGGCGCTTCCGAATGGATCTTTACTATCGCCTCAGCGTTATACCCATTACACTCCCACCGCTCAAGGATCGCAAGGAGGACATACCCTTACTTATTAAGTATTTTCTGAACACAAAAGCGCTTAAACTTAAGAAGTCTGTCCCTGAAGTCTCCAACGAACTATACCAAAAGCTGCTGCGTCACCCTTGGCCCGGCAATATTCGGGAACTGGAGAACTTTATCGAGAAGTTGGTGAACTTCGATGGCAATGCCGAGGTAGCCGATTTAGCCGGGACCTTCTCTCCCCGCTTATCGGAATCGACACTTGGCCCTCAAGCCCCAACAGCCAAGCCCATCCGATCGCTCGAACAGATGGAAAAGGAGGCGATTGCCAACGCCCTAACCGCACTAAAGGGAAATATCTCCCACATTGCAAAAGCACTGGGAGTTAGCCGCAACACCCTATACCTAAAGATGAAAAAATATGAACTGGGAGAGTAATTCTTTCGAGAAATTGGATGCAACGAGAACATTTTAAACCAAACAAATTGATTTAGCAGTAAATTGCCAAAGAAAAACATGCAAGTAACCTAGTTGTTTCTTTCACCATTTATCAAAATGTCTTATTTTTGCACACGTGTTTCGTTTTATGACACCGGTAGCTACGTTTTCTTGTTCAGAATATGCACACATCATCATAAAAACTTGCTCACACAAATAAGAGCAAGAATATTACATCACTGAATTATTGTTACTTACAATTAATGGCACATACATTGCTAGCAAATTACTATAACTATTTAACCAGATATGTTTTGGTTATGTATAGGTTAGTTGAAGTAGACTTGAAGAATCTCCCCGCTCGCTTAAGCGGGGAGCCTTCCTTACCGAACTTGTTTCTCCTAAAAATAAGTCAGGTCTCTCTCCCAATTCGTTGGGTGGGGGACTTTTTTCCGATCCTATATGCTAGCAAGAGTTGGGTAAAGCCCACTACAGTAATATTTGATTACCAGATCAATAAACTTTCATCAATCCATACAACAAATAGCCAATCTATTCCAAATACCCCAAAGTAATGACAATCGGAAGAGAAGAAAAAGGCATGGTGGTAATTCCACAAGATTTGTTCGCGAGAATGAACAGGCTGCTAAGCTTTACAAGGCTGCTCAAGATTAAAGGGAAAACCGACGTGTCGGTAGAGCATATAGCCGAAAGCCTTGGATTTCAAACCACCGATATCAGCAATGACTTAACAATGTTAGAGATTAGCGATGGGGTTCGCCAATTTTTTAGCGTTGGAATGCTCATCGATGGACTGGAAGTGGCCTTAGGCTACCATAGCATCAATGAGGCCTTTCTGGTGGGCACTGGTCGCTTGGGCAACCTGCTGCTACAATACAATGGATTTAAAGAGTGCGGTCTGCGAATAGTGGCGGCCTTTGATGTAAAGCCTTCCCTTATAGGAACCGAGATTGAGAGTATCAAGGTACTCGATCCTACAATGATTCAGACCTTATCCGACCGAATGCACATCTCGCTGGGATTAATAGCTACCCCAGCCGACCAAGCACAGAAAACCGCCGACCTCCTTGTCGAGTCCGGCATTCGGGTAATCTGGAACTTCTCCCTGAAGGACGTAACCGTTCCACAGGGGATCATTCTCGAGAACTCGCTAATTCAATCCGATATCAAAGCTACCTTTGCCAGAATAAATGATCGCTTCACCCGGATGTTAAAGCATCTTCCGGAAACCAGTATTTAATGTAATCGCCATGCAACAGAAAAACGAAATTATGATCTGCCTCGGAAGTTCTTGCTATTCAAGAGGAAACCAGGAGACCTTAGCGGTTATAAAGTCATATATTCAGCAAAATAACTTAAAGGCGAATCTTACCTTTAAAGGGAAACTATGTCTCGGCCTATGCAACGAAGGCCCCATTGTGGTAATAAATGGTGAAATATTAAAGGAGGTTAGCCCCGATACCATAATTTCTATATTGGAAAAGAAACTGTTGTAGCCATGAACTACTCCAAGCCAATATATACCGAGAAGAACGATTGCCAAGACTGCTACAAGTGCGTCCGCGAATGTCCGGTAAAGGCAATTAAGATTGAGGACGGCAGCGCATCCATCGTGGAGGAGCTATGTATCTTCTGTGGTCACTGCACCGAGATTTGCCCAGTGGGTGCAAAAAAAGTAAGAAACGACCTTACCTTGGCTAAGCTAATTCTTGATGAAGATTCCAAAGTAATTGCCTCCATCGCACCCTCTTGGGTTGCAGACTTTCCCGGAGTGTCGGAACAGAGAATGGTTAATGCCCTAAAATTTATTGGTTTTACCGCTGTTTCTGAAACATCGTTGGGTGCCGAGGTGGTATCAAAAGAGACAGGCAGACTGCTCAACGATGCGGCATGGAAACATAAGGTTGCCATCTCCACTGCTTGCCCTTCGGTTGTTGAGCTAATAATCAAATATTACCCCCAATACGTTCAATACCTAACTCCGGTGGTGTCCCCGCTGATGGTTCATGGTGCGCTTTTAAAGAGATGGTATGGTCCCGATGCGAAGGTTATCTTCTTTGGACCATGCATTGCCAAAAAGATTGAATCCGATAAAAACCAAGATATTGTGGAGGTTGCACTCACCTTTAAGGATTTAGCACAATGGATTGAAGATGAAGGCATAAACCTTTACGTTGAATTACCGAATGAAACTGAACCTGGATTGTTCGAGCCGGTTCATTCTGGATTAGGAACACTTTATCCCATCGATGGTGGTATGATATCCGGCATTAAGGAAGATGCTACCGCAACTGATATTTCCTTTATGACCTTTTCTGGCAGCAGAGGCATTACTGATGCTCTAAAGGATATCGATATCTACAATGGAAACAACACCCTATTTCTTGAGTTGCTCTCCTGTAATGGCGGTTGTATTTCGGGTCCAGGAACTCGCAGCAAAGAATCACTTGCGGTAAAACGCTATCACGTTATTAACCGAGTGCCTTTGGCATCAAAAACAATTAAAAACCCAACTATTAGCATGGAGGCAGGAGATATTTCGTGCAAATTCATAGAGATTAAACCTGTACCCGTCCGGAAATTTAGTTCCAAGGAGATTGCAGAAGCCTTAAGCGCTGTCGGAAAACTATCATCAAAGGATGAGCTCAACTGTAGTGGATGTGGTTACGATAGCTGCAAAGAGTTTGCCATTGCCATGATTCTCGGCAACGCCGAGCGAAGCATGTGCGTATCCTACATGCGCAAAGTGGCCCACGATAAAGCCACGGTATTACTCCAGAAAATTCCTTCTGGGGTAGTTATTGTTGATGACAAAATGCGGGTTATTGAAGCCAACCGTAACTTTGCAACAATGCTCGGAGCCGAAACTGAAATGATCTTCGATGCCAATCCAGGACTAGAGGGCGCGGTGGCCGAAAAGCTTGTTCCTTTCCATAAAATGCTGGCCGCTGCCTTGAATACGGGGGAAGACCAAATGGAGCGCGACGTGAAGGTGGGCTCAAAGAAGCTCAAAATCTCGGTATTTAATATCCAAAAGCATAAGATCGTAAGCGCAGTGGTACGCGACCTTACCATTCCCGAAGTGCGCAACGACGAAATTGCTCGCCGCACTAAGGATGTTATCAAGGAAAACATGGAGACCGTGCAGAAAATCGCATACCTACTAGGTGAAAATGCCTCCAAAACAGAGGCCATGCTCTCCTCCATTCTCGAAACGCTTTCGCCTGATGAAGAGCAGTAACTTCCATATAGAAGTTGAGTGCTTCCAGCTAAATAAGGAGGGTAACCAGCTATGCGGTGACGTGTTCCTATCCAGGAAAATTAAAAACGAAGATCGCATTGTAATTGCATTCTCCGATGGGCTGGGTAGTGGCGTAAAAGCAAATGTACTGGCAACGCTCACCACCTCCATGGCGGTGAACTTTACTACCTGTAATGTACCGGTGGAGAAAGCCGCAGTTACCATTATGGATACGCTGCCAGTAGATAGCAAGCGCATGATTAGCTATGCCACCTTTACCATTGCCGATATTGACTCCGATGGTGAAACAAAAATCGTGGAGTTTGATAACCCCAGATACCTTCTCATTCGTAATGGTGCCTCAATGTCCATTCAACGGGAAGAGATCATCATAAAAGAGCGCAGCGAAAAGCACCGACGCATGTTCCAATCGGTAATTCGAATGGAAAAGGAAGATCGACTGGTAATGTTTTCCGATGGTGTGACCCAAGCAGGAATAGGCACCAACGAAATGCCGTTTGGTTGGGAAGACGATGGTGTGGAGGAATTTGTGCTGAAATGTATTGCCGAAAATGAAACCATTTCTGCCTATGATCTTGCTCGCAAGGTGGTGCAAAAGGCAAATGCTAACGACGTATATTGTCCCAAAGACGATATTAGCTGTGCGGTAAGTTACTTTCGCGAACCCCGCCGCTTAATGGTTTGCTCTGGGCCACCTTTTCGCGAAGATAAGGATGGATACCTTGCCCACTTGGTTGACTCCTATCCCGGAAAAAAGATTGTTTGCGGAGGAACTACTTCTCAAATCATCTCCCGAGAGCTTAATCGTCCCATCGATGTTGGAATGATGCCCGATAAATCGGGGCTTCCACCTGCCTCACGCATGGAGGGTATCGATCTTATAACCGAGGGAATACTCACTATTGGAAAGGTGGCTGAAATACTCGAAGAACTAACATCTTCAGGCGTTACAGGCGAAGGACCTGCTGTAGATATTACAAAAATGCTACTCAAAAGCGACCTTATCGACTTTATGATTGGCACCAAGATTAACAATGCCCATCAAGATCCAAACCTTCCCGTTGAGTTGGAAATACGGCGAAACGTAATAAAACGAATTGTGCGAGTGTTGGAGGAAAAGTTTTTAAAAGAAGTAAACCTTCAGTTTATATAGGCTGGAGTTAAATGAACCGAACTATGGAAAAGAAAGTAACCGTTAAAGTATGCACAGGAACCCTCTGCTACCTCATGGGCGGAGCCGACCTACAGCTACTCCCTGAGAGAATTCCGGCCGAAATCATGGCTCAAGTCGACTTTAAAGGATCTACCTGTAGCGGGTATTGCAACGATCCAGCCAACGGAAGAGCTCCCTTTGCCGATGTTAATGGAAAGTGTATCTCGGAAGCCACCATACAAAAAGTATTGATTGCAATTAAGGACGAGTTGGGAGGTGCGTATCATGGCAGTTAACAATAACGCAACCATTTTACGTCGCGAACTACTGACGCGTATAGCACAGCTATTGAGCGAGAATCAGCTCGTTGAAAAGATCGATCGAATTCCTCTTGAAATGCGGCCACGGAAAAGTGGCTATAGCCGATGCTGTGTGCATAAGGACAGAGCGGTGCTTAAGTACAAGACTATGGCTATTCTAGGTTTCAATATACAAGACGAAACCGATGAATTAACTCCGCTTAGCCACTACGCTCAGCTGGCAATCGACCGTACCGAGCAAACCGATGTTATGCTCACCGTGGTAGATGAAGCATGCAGCTCGTGCGTAAAGGTAAACTATGTGGTTACGAATATGTGTCGTGGCTGCGTGGCCCGCCCATGCGAGGTGAATTGCCCAAAAGATGCCATATCATTTGATAGCAATAACCAAGCAAATATTGAACACAATAAGTGCGTGAATTGCGGCATATGCCAAAAGGTATGTCCTTTTCATGCAATTATATATACCCCTGTACCCTGCGAAGAGTCGTGCCCAGTAGGAGCCATCACCAAGAATGAGGCAGGCATTGAAGTTATCGACAACGAAAAGTGTATCCAGTGCGGTAAATGCGTGGTAGCCTGTCCATTTGGTGCGGTTATGGAAAAGTCGCATTTAGTAGAGATTGCCACAAAGAAGCGTAACGGAAAAGAGTTGGTTGCCTTAGTTGCCCCCGCCATAATCGCTCAATTCAAGGCCGATTATGGTAAGATTTTGGGTGGTGTTAAGCAAGTTGGCTTTGACCATATATACGAGGTTGCTTGGGGCGCCGAAGAAACCACTATAAGGGAGGCAGCCGAACTTCAGGAAAAGCTTGCAGAAGGACAATCCTTTATGACTACCTCCTGTTGTCCTTCCTATGTAAATTTGGTGAACAGACATATCGAAGAGCTCAAACCATTCGTTTCGCATACCCCAAGTCCAATGGCAATTACGGCCGAGATGGCCCGAAAACAACACCCTGACGCCGTAATTGTATTTATTGGACCATGCACCGCTAAACGCTTTGAAGCTTTTCACAATCCAAATATAGACTGTGTGCTTAGCTTTGAGGAGTTCGGAGCGATGCTCGTGGCCAACGGAATTGATATAGATAGGTGCGAACCAATCGAACCCAATAAAAAAATAAATGCTTTGGCCAATAGTTTTGCCGCCAGCGGAGGTGTTGCTGCTTGTGTAAAAGCAAAACTTCCTGAAGGTTTTCCACTCCAAGGGCTTGTAATTAATGGTATCGACCAGGCCAATATCCGAATACTTAAATCACTGACAAAGAACCCACAGGGTAACTTGGTTGAAGTGATGTCGTGTGAGGGTGGATGCATCAATGGCTGCAACGTTATTGCCAACCCCAAAGTTGGCCTACGCCAGATAAATGACTATGTGCTTAAAAACACAAAAGTAGAGGAAACCAAACGGTAAAATTTGCCGTATCAGCAGCAGTAGTTTAGTAGTTAGTAGTAGTTTTTGGGTTAAAAGGATTACAACCGAAAGGGTGTAATCCTTTTTTTGGAAAATACAAAGAATAAACATGAAGATACTCCCTTTTGAGGAATCTTCAACCAAAATAAACGTTCATGCCTTCTGTCCAAATAGAAGTTAGACGAATTCGGATTATCTCTATCATACAGATGATCATTGGACTAACAATTGTTGGCATACCCTCCTACATCTACGAATGGTACCAATTTACCGACAAAGTACTTGAGGCAGTCATGTTTTGGGGTGTAAGTGCTGCGTGCCTTCCTGCAGCCTTTCTTAGCTACTATCGTTTCGAAAGAGAGATGAAACGTGCCGAGAGGAAACCACTGAATGAGAAACTAATCGCCTATCGATCGGCTGCCATTATTCGGAACTTAATAGTTGAATCGGTTTCCGTCCTTTTCACAATATCTTTTTTCCTTACCGGATCCAACGTGCTTCAACTCGAAGCAATCCTAGGTGCATTCATTATGGTGTTTTTCTACCCATCCGACTTACGAATGTCTCGAGAACTACGAATCGAAATCCAAGAATTGGAATCAACATACTAACAAAAGCCATCCGTAAGGGATGACTTTCGTTAGAAAGGATGAAGACCACTATTTGCAGTAAAACTGTATTACTTTTTCAATGGACTTTTGGCAAACCGGACAAAACCCTTTGGCCACATTGGTTCGCATGCGGCATTTCTGCATGGGTCGAAAAATTCCCTTAGTCATGTAGCCTCCCCCTTCAAAAAGGCCAATGATATCGGCATTTGCATCCATTGCCGGAGTGGGAATTGGAGTTGTCACTGCTACCATATCCTTCCACTTGCTCGCAAAGTTCACCATGGTAGTAATGTTGGGTTCCCACGGCTCCACCTTCAAGTTATAGAAATCGCCATAAGGTGTCGAGGAATCGAAATATTCATCGCCAAGTCCAGCAAAACTATGCCCAAATTCGTGAATAAAGACCTGAGGAGAAGAAGCATGCCGAGAAGAACTTAACGCGTAATAGCCGAAAATACCTCCTCCACCATACTTTTCGGAGTTAACAAGGACATAAACGGCATCGCAAGGAACTCCGGTAATAAGGTCGGCAATGGATTTATAGTCGAAAGTAGTGAGATACCGCTCCTCATTAAAAGTATAAAAGGTGGAACCGGCAACAGTGCTCTTCCATTGATTCTTTCCAGGATTATCCGGCCCAGAATCTTGCGAATTGGACTTCACTAGCCAAATATTAAAATTGCCTCTATTGGTTTTATATGGCTCATATTGAAACATATAATCTATCAACCTATTGGCATCGGCAACAAAGGTATCCATCTCTCCGCTTTGATAACCCTCTGCAATAATTACCAAATCGACTTTCTTGTCAGGATCGCCCATCTTTTGCAACTCTGCCACCGGATACTTCTGCCGTTTTTCGCCATTAATGAAAATCGATTTGGGATCGAGATCCATTGAGAACATGGCATAAAAAAGTCCATCTACTTTTCGTCGTTCGCTAATCTCAATTTTAAAAGGTTTGATAGGTCGAGGTATCCTGACACTCTGTGTAAATGCCCGAGCAACCAACTTTGCCTCCTCGGTTGTTCTCCACTCCTGAAAAAGCGAGGAGAATCCCTTCGAAAAAATGAGCGTATTGGTCTCTTTATCGAATACTTTAAAGGAGTATTCCCCGTAGGAATAGGATTCTACCGTATTTGAAGGATTGCCACCCCACACAACTTCGCTATATGCCGCATCGAAGTATGCCGTTTGGGTTTGGGCATTTCCTGCAAGGGAAAAGTCGATCCGCAGGGCAGTTGTCGTCTCAAAATAATCGGCAAAACTAACGGATTGTCCATAGCAAGCCCCGCTACAAAGTGCCGCGAAAGAAAGTATAATCCACCTCATAAATCAAATAGTTATATTATTTGTAAATCGCATCCACCGCTATCATCGTTCAAACAAAAGGTGCAGGAAAGAAGTCCCTACAAATCGAATAATCATGCATCCTTGATCATTTTAGTCTATTATGGCATTCATAATTGCAACCTCTGAAAGATATACTTATTTTTGCTTTCCAAAACGAATAGAATTATAAAATGAGAAACCTACTTTTTATTACAAGTAATTATGCCTTAATGGAGAAGTTGGAAAAGTGGATTACCACCTTTGCCATCAGCAGTTCGATTATCATTCTCCTGAAGATACTAATTGCCCTAGCCGCAATAGGCCTTATTGCTTTCATTGCCGATTTCCTTGTTAAAAAGATCATATTAAGTACCTTAATTCGGTTTGCAAAAAAAAGCAAAACAGAGTGGGACGACTTCCTTATTGAACGAAGGGTTTTCCATAAATTCGCTCACATGGCTCCAGCCATAGTGGTATATTTTCTCATCCCTATTGCCCTAGAGGATATTGCTCCCGTATACATCAAGGTAATCCAGACCTTAACAACTTGTTACATGATCATGGTTGGGCTGTTTACCCTCGATGCCTTCTTGGATGCCGCCCATGATGTATATCAAACCATGCCAGTATCCAAGGAAAGAGCCATAAAGGGTTACCTCCAGATTGCCAAAATACTCAGTTATTTCTTTGGCGGCATCGTGATTATTGCCTTACTAATAGGTAAAGATCCCGGTGGCATAGTAGTCGGGTTGGGCGCATCGGCAGCTATCCTAATGTTTATCTTCAAGGATACCATTCTCGGATTCGTAGCCTCCATCCAACTATCGGCCAACGATATGCTAAAGATTGGTGATTGGATTGAAATGCCCTCCCGCAAAGCCGATGGAAATGTGATGGAGATAAACCTTACCACCGTTAAGGTTCAAAACTGGGACAGAACCATTACCACTATTCCAACCTACGCGCTGGTGAGCGAATCGTTTACCAACTGGCGCGGCATGGAACAATCCGATGGCCGCAGATTTAAGCGTTCGGTACTGATTAACGTTACAAGTGTAAAATTCTGCTCACCCGAATTGCTCATAAAGCTAAAGCGCATCCAAATCCTTCGCACATATATTGAGGATATGGAGACCGAACTCAGAAAATACAACGAGAGCAATAACATCGACAAGTCTGTAGATGTAAATGGGAGACAACTTACCAACCTTGGTGTTTTTCGCAAATACCTGGAATTATATTTGCAATCGAACCCGAACATAAATACCGATGCCACGCTTATGGTGCGCTTGCTCGAGCCTTCCGAAAAAGGTATCGCCATGGAAATTTACGGTTTCTCAAAAGAGAAAAGATGGATTTTCTACGAGGCTAATCTGAGCGATATATTCGACCATATGCTTGCCGTAATTCCTGAATTTGAGCTTAAGGTGTTCCAAAACCCATCGGGTGACGATTTTAAAAGTTTGCTGAATAAGTAGCACTTTTTTCATCTGGCAAAGCCTTGAGGAATAAACCTCAAGGCTTTTTTCTTATTTATCTACATCCAAATTGAATAATAACAGATACCTTGCCAATTAATACTTCAATTCATGAATAAAAAAGAGTTGCGGGAACAGGACTCGAACCTGCAAAACAAGAGAAAACAAAAATACAACAAAAGCATACACACCAAGCGTTTAAAGGTTTTTAGAGAAGGCATCCTTTCTCTTGATAATGCCATGTTATGATAATAACTGTCCCCCGGACTGTCCCCCGTTATTTATATTTTTATTATCTTTGTGTAACTAGAATAACAAAGAACTATAAAAAACATAACCATGGGCGTAAAACTAAGGGAGAACGGAAAAGAAAGTGGAGTAAGATCACTATTCTTAGATATTACAACCAACGGAAAACGGTATAAGGAGTATCTCGGATTGACTTTGGAACCGCCCAAATCCACAGAAATAAGGCAAAAGAACAAGCAAACAAAGTTACTTGCGGAAAGCATTAGGGCCAAGAGAGAACTTGAGCTGCAAGCGCAAGACTATGAGTTTACGCCCGCATTCAAAAAGGGGGTTGATTTTGTTGCATACTTTGAAAAGTTTGTTGCAGACTATCCCCATAAGGATCTAAGGATTGTAAAGTACTCGAAGATATGGTTTGTGAAATACCTAGAATCCCAAAACATTACAACTCTTAAGCCAAAACAACTGGATGAAAGGATTTGCAAGGGCTATTTAGAGTTTATGCAAAAAGGGCTGAACGGTGAAACGCCCTACAACTACTTCAGCAAGTTTAAGCGGGTGGTGAGCCAGGCGAGAAAGGATAAACTCCTTTTTGAAAACCCAACCGAAGGTATTAGGGTGGCAAGGGACGAGGGGTTGAAAAAGGAAATTCTATCCTATAAAGAGATAGAGCAACTTGCCGGTGCTGAATGTGCCAACAGAGAAGTAAAACGGGCATTTTTGTTTAGCCTGTTCAGCGGCTTAAGGTGGTGTGATGTCTCGGTATTAACCTACAAGAATATAGACTTCGCAAACAACGTGCTAACATTCAGCCAATCTAAAACGAAGCACTCTTCGAAAAACGCGATTGTGAGAATGGCCATAAGCCCTATGCTGCTAAAACTGATCGGTGAGCAAAAGGAACAACAGGATATTATATTTAACCTACCAACACATACCGGAGCGCTAAAGATCCTCAAGCAATGGGTGGCGAGATCGGGTATTAAAAAAAACATCACATGGCACTGTGCACGGCATAGTTTTGCCGTGAACCTACTGGGGGAAGTAAAGGCCGATGTGAAAACAGTAGCCTCACTGCTGGGGCATTCGGGGTTAAAGCATGTAGAAGTTTACACCCGAGCGGTTGATGAAAAGAAAATGCAAGCAGTAAACGGATTGCCAGAAGTTGAGTTTTAAACAAAATGCTCACTAGCAATTTTTAACGCTCATGTTGGTATTCACATTGAATTGCAGATAATGTCCAAACTCCGATACAGCCAAAGACATTTCGACCAACATTTATTTATGCGCTAAGATTTGCACCTGAGTGGAAAAAACAGAAGAAAACCTCGTTTGAGTTCATGGAGAACAAGTATATTTTGAGAACACTGATGAAGAGAGCCATACACAACTAAATGGCCTTGTAATGAAAAAAGATAAAAGAATACAACGACGAATATTATTGGGGGTTGAAAAAAAGTTATCAACAATTTTCAGAATCATCACAAGAAAGTGTGGCTTTTTTGAGAAAAAACTCTGCATATTGCTGTATATGAGCGACTATCGCATGCATTATTAGTGATAGATAATAATTTCTCCGGTTGGTAGCGGTTGTTATTGGGTCTTTAAAGTCCCGCTCACGAGACGCTAACGGGACTTAACGAGTCTTAACGGTTGTTTTTGAGTTTTTTAACAACCTGTAGGTCAGAGCGGTTTTGGTTGATCAAAATCAAAAACAGGAAAATAAAGCAGATATTTGCCAAGTATTAACCAAGCAACAATAACCAATGAATGACATTAAGGAAATTACTGAGCAGCTCGGAAGAATTGAGGAATTGCTGGTCTCCCAAAAAACTGTTTTAACCTTCAACGAGGCGGTGGCCTATATGGGCGTTTCCAAAGGGCATCTCTACAAGTTAACCTCGAGAAGGCAAATAAGACACTACAAGCCAAGAGGGAAAATGCTTTACTTCAATCGCGTTGAGCTGGATGCTTGGCTTTGCCAAAATCCCGTAAAGACCGCAGCAGCAATTGAGCAAGATGCGGCCAATTACATGCTAAAGAATGGATAAGCCTACCTGTAACCCCATAAAAAAAGGGGCTGCCCCACAGCCCCTAAGCAATTCTAAATCAATATTCATTCGAAAATGAAGCACAAAGTTATGAAGAAAATAGAAACGAAAAGCGTAAGGCCTAAAATAATTATGGTGCCAGTGCTACGCTCAAACCTCTCCCACCGCCATTACCACGCTGCTCTTACATTGAGTTTGCCATTCTCCCAAGCCTATACCTCTTATCGGTGCAGCATTTTTCGAGAACCTATCAATTCCACTAACCGGAACTAACATCCTTAGGAAGAAATTCTCGGATTACATGGGGTTTACCTGTTCATCGATGAGGCTCTTCTTTGGAGCCAAAAGTTGAGCGGTATTCCCCATGTTCTCTTTACCCACTATTCCGCATGGCAAGGCACATTTTCTTGCCAAAAAACTAGTAACCATTAGAGCATTGGAGATATGTACGTATGAATCACCTGTTAACTGAAGCCCAAACCCCCACAAAGCCCCGTCCTGTCAATAATGTTCGAAAATTCACCGAAGCGCTGTCTGCAGATATTGATCAAAACACAGGAAAAGGGGAAAAGGCTAAGCCTTCCGAAATCTTCTATGAGCCAATTTACGATAGGGATAAAAAGGTAAAGGACATTAAGCTGCTATACCGTGCATTTACGGATCTACTGAAATCAATGGGTTTTATGCTACTATATGACTCCAAGCAGCCCACCTACGTTCGGTTAACCGACAATATACTGGAGGAGGTTAGCACGAGCAAGATTCAGCACATCTTTCTGGCGTATATTGAAAAGGAGCACCAACCGCTTGAAGGTGTTCTTCGGGATATGATCATCGAGAAGATTCATCGGTGCAACACCACCCTTTTTTCCGATAGTAGGCTCTCGCTACTCTACCCGGATAAACCCATTCAGTTTCAAACAGATACTGCAACGGAGTGCTTCATTTACTATGCTAATGGTGTTGTTCGGTGTAGCGCGGAAGGTATCGCGCTGCTCGACTATAAGCATCTTACTGGGGTGATCTGGAAAAAACAGCTGTTGGATAGGGTCTTTACCCCCATGGAGTGGGAGAAAACCTTTGGTAGCGGGGAAGAGTTGGTTGACAGCTTCGGATACTTTGCTAAGTTCATGTTCCGGATAGCTGGAAGCCGAATGGATCGGTTTTATTCGCTTTGTGCCATTGCCGGATACATGCTGCATTGCCACTTCGACTATAAGCTAAAAGCAATTATCTTGACTGACAGCAAAATCTCAGACAAGGCCGATGGGCGGAGCGGAAAAACGCTGTTCTGCCAAGGCTTAGGCAAGATTCGGAATTACGCGGAGATTAACGGGAAGGATTTCGACCCTGCCAACAAGCACAAGTACCAAACTGCGGATATGGAGTCTCAGATCGTGTGCCTGAACGACGTTCGGCGGAACTTTCAGCCCGAAAACGTATTTAACGACATTACCGAAGGCCTTCAGGTTGAAAAGAAGAATAAGCAGCCCTTCAAAATTCGGCCCAAAATGATAATATCCTCCAACAAGACACTCAACGTGGAAGGCACCAGCGCTCAGGATAGGGTTTTAGAGTATGAGGTGGCCGAGCACTACAGCAATACGTATAGTCCAGCCGATGAGTTTGGGCATTGGTTTTTCTCGGGTTGGAATGCAGCCCAGTGGAACTTGTTTGACAATTTTATGGCATTCAGCGCGTGCTATTTCCTTAGGAATGGATTACGGGAGCCCGCTCAGATAAACCTCCAGAAACGAAAGCTCGTCGATGCTACCTCCATGGACTTTGTGGAGTTTCTCGATGATAAGTTTAGTGCCGGGGAGCTTAAGTGGAATCAGGATTTTAAAAAGGACGATGTTCAGAGCGAATTCATTAAGCTGAATCCAGATTATGAGGGAAATAAGCGGTTTTCATCGGATAGGAATTTTTTAAGACACCTAAGGCAGTACTGTGAAGCTTACGGCGGAAAGTATTCCTCGAGTAGATCCACCAGTGTTCGATGGGTGCATTTTGGTAAACACCTTGAAAATGAGTACAAATGACCAGTTGTTTGTCCTTTTCAATATTGCTTACCTCTTTTATTGATTTCTATGTGTTCTAAGTGTTCTAATCAGTGTAAGTAAAAGATAGTAAGCATTATAAAAAGAACACTTCGACAGTAATTCAAGGTCACATAGAACAGATAAAATGAAAAATCCAATCGAGTTTACCTTAGAAAAATACAGCGGAAAGAAAAGCCGTTTTACTTGCCCAAAGTGTAATCGGGCGGGTGAGTTTACGCGGTATGTTCACCCCGAAACCGGAGAAAGGCTACCGCCCTATGTTGGCATCTGCAACCGTAAGGATAAATGCGGCTATGCCTATAGCAACGGGGATTACATTCGGGAGAATCCAGGGGCGCATGCTAATGAGCGAATAACGTCGGCACTACCAAAACCCGTTATACCCCCTTCTTTTATGAATTGGGCGCTACTGAGCAAATCCATGAGCCACTACCCAGAGAATAATCTTTACCTATTCCTTTGCAACCTTGTTGGCATGAAAGAGGCTGAAGCAATTCTGGCCAAATACTACGTAGGTACATCTAAGCACTGGGCCGGAGCATCGGTTTACTGGCAGGTAGATTTGCAGAGCAACGTTCGGTCGGGTAAGGTAATGCTCTACAATTCCGAAACAGGTAAACGACAGCATAAAAAGCAGACTTGGGTCCACGCGGTAATGGGTTTGAAGGGCTTCAACCTATCCCAATGCCTGTTCGGAGAACACCTGTTGGGGCTAGAGGAGAACAGGGAAAAGGGCGTTGCAATTGTTGAAAGCGAGAAGACGGCCATCATTGCTTCTCGCTTTATCGACAGCGTAGTTTGGTTGGCGACCGGAGGACTTGAGCTGCTTAACCCTGCAACCAACCCAGCTAAGTTTAAACCGTTAATCGGACGACAGGTAATTCTATACCCTGATCTATCGCTACCAAACTCATTCAACGGCGACACCGCCTTTAAAAGCTGGACCCGGAAGGCTGAATTTTTACGGTTTATGGGGGTGAAGGTTACCGTTTCGGAGCTGCTGGAGAATGTGGCCACCGATGAAGAGCGCGAAAACGGTTTTGATATAGCCGATTACTTAATACGGAAGTAAGAACATTCTCTTCGAATAAAAGAAGGTGGTAAATAGGTCCATGAGCACGCACTATTTGTTGGGAAAAGAGCCAACCGCGAGCGGATTACACCGTGGTGCATCAATCCCCTAAGCGATTTTTGGCCCAAAACGCACTTTTTCGAACAAAATCGCACTTTGAACGCACTTTGAACGCACTTTTTTGGACAAAAAACGCACTTTGAGGGCACATTGAATGCACTCGAAATGCACTTTTTGCCTATTCTAAAAGCAGCAGAATTCAATTTAGCGGAATGGGGTAAGATTCCGAACCACCATGGCAACCGCTATAGTGGTATTCACTCATGGACAAAACAATAGGTAGCACCTTGCCTTTTCTTGTTTTCTAGTATAACCTTCTAGTGTTAATAAAACTTGAAAGTATCTAAATGCAAGGGCCATGCTGTTGTTGCAACTCTGGCCTGCTCAATACGGTTCCAACGCGACTTTCTTGCTTGTGTCGTATTATTGCTGGCGGTATTGTGTGCCGACCAATAGCACGGAAGCTTCTCCCGTCAGCGTTAGGGGACCATATGGCAGGAATCGGTGTGCAGGTTTGGGCGTATTTATCGATAAAAAGTTTTACTTCGAGTAGTTGAAGTTAGATCCTGAAAAAATTAGGAATTGTTGATTTTATTTGTGGTATTTCACCAATGGGAAGCTTAATCCGTAACGGATTATTCGTAATTATTTTGCGCAAGTGCATTTTGTTCAAAAGTTTGTATATTTTTGTCACAAGATATCGCCGTTTGGTCAAATTTATCAGCAAGCCCATTAAACCTATGAAAAGACTACTTTTTTTTACTTTTGCCATAGCCATCGGGCTTGGCTTTTGGTCGTGCGACAAGGACGACGGCACAACCGGCTACAAGAGGGATCAGGTTGAGTGGGAAATTACGGGCATTAAGCAGATACCCGGGCGCATGGCCGTGGTTAGCTGCAAAATGAAGATTGTTTACCTTAACGATCGTTCTGGGGAACCTGGTAATTACATCTACAGAAAGATAGACTTTTGGACCTGCTTCGATACCGACACCTCCTTTAGCCACGAGAAGGAAACAACTTGGAACATTCGAGGGATTAAGGATGGGGTTACTGAGGTAGAGTTCTCCGATACGGTGGAGAACTTAGACGTATCAACAACCTACTATTTTAAGATCCATGGTCAGTTTGGCCTTTGCGATACACCTATTTTAAACTACGGTGGCACAACTCTAAGCCAAGGCTACTCCCCTACCGTAAAGATGGCGGTGGAAAAGCCGGTGCTAGCGGTTAGCAGCATAGCTCCGCTCACTGGAACCTACCGCGATACCGTTACCATAAAGGGAGCCGGCTTTAGCAAGGTTTGCGCCGATAACAAGGTGCTCTTCAACGGCATGGAGGCTACGGTTGCCAAGGCCTACTACGATTCGCTCAAGGTGCTAGTACCCAAGAAGGCGGGAGCCGGTGAGGTTACCGTGAAGGTGGGCAGCGAGAGCACGAGCGGTGGCAAGTTCGACTACGTGCACGAACCCTACGTGGTGTATACTATTATGACTTGCCCAGGGATACTTAACGATTTTGGTAAAATTGAGTATGATTACCTTTATCAAATTACAGTTGATGGGAACAACAACGTAATTGCACTCATGAGTAATACAATTATAAAAATTAGTCAGGATGGCAAGTTTATCACCATTGCAGGGCAAAGAGGGGTGTATGGATGTAAGGATGGAAATGGTGCTACTGCCTTGTTTAGTAATTCCAGGGGCATTATTGTGGATAATGGGGGTGACTACATTGTTACCGATGGCAGCAATCATTGCATCCGACGAGTGAAGGCCGATGGCAGCAGCGTTTTAACCTTTTCGGGTGAAATTGGGAAGAGCGGGTATGAGGATGGTGTTGGTGGCTTTGTGAAGTATAATGTACCTACTTGCATTGCCCAAAGCAGCACGGGGGAATATTTCATTGCCGATAGGGATAATAGGCGTATTCGAAAATACGGCAACGATGGCTGGGTGAGCACCTTTGCCGGATCGGGAAAGGATGAATTTGTTGAGGGGCAGGGCTACAAAGCGTCCATCGGTGAACCCAAGTCTATGGTTAGAGACTCCAAGGATAATCTTTTTGTTGCTTCATCCACTTACCCTCATGGATTTACTAGAATTCTTAAGATAACTCCCTCCGGTGTTGTCTCTATCCTTTCGCAGTCAACATTTGCTTTTTATCCTAACCTTACAATTGATGGTCAGGATAATATTTACTCAAAAGATTTTACTTGTACCTTAAATCCGCAGGTCGATTGCTAGGTTTTAAATCTTAGCGTATTTAGGTTTGCTTGGTGGATATTTTGCCATTTTTTTGGTTCGACATAGCCCTTCTTTGCGTCACTTCTTCCGTTTTTCGCTCCCCCTATGGTTTGCAACTTCCTTTTT